>JADGAE010000054.1 GCA_015232165.1 Nitrospirota bacterium | reverse complement strand
GGAGTTTTTCCCTTGCCCTGTCGGTACGACTACCCGTTTCGGCGGCAAAACCAACAATGAAGGGTCTGTCTCTTTCGGAAGCAACACGCCTGAGGATATCGTTGGTCTTTACCAGGTCTATAGACATGCCACTGGAGCGTTCGAGCTTGGTTGTGACCACCTCGACGGGTCTGAAGTCACTCACTGCGGCGGACATGACAAGTATGTCCGCACCCCTGATGGTATCCATCACGGCGGATTCCATCTCCTGCGCCGTCTCAACTGGGATAAGCCTCCAATCCCTGATGGGGCTCAGGTTGGTTGGAGCGCTGATCAACGTAACCTCTGCCCCACGCAAGGAGGCAGCCCTGGCCAGGGCAAAACCCATCTTGCCCGATGACCTGTTTGTGATAAACCGCACGGGGTCGATAGGCTGTCGCGTTGCCCCGGCCGTGACCACGACCCTCAAACCACTGAGGTCCTGGACGGTCAGCGCCCTCCGCAGGGCATGCACTATGGTGGGTATGGAGGCCATTCTGCCGGTCCCTTGCTCGCCACATGCGAGTTCTCCTGCATCGGGGGGGACCTCTATGACACCCTTGTCCTTAAGGTACTGGAGCTTATCGCGAAATATCTGGTTTTCATACATACGCCAGTTCATAGCCGGTGCGACAAGGATGACCCCTCTGAAGGTCATAAGCAGCGTTGTCAGCAGGTTGTCGGCTATGCCGCCGGCAAATTTGGAAACGGTGTTAAGTGTGGCAGGGGCTACAAGGAGTGCATCCGCCTCTTTTGTCATATCAACGTGGGCAAGGGGGCATTCAAAGGTGTCGCCCAACACGCGTCTACCAGATAGCACCTCCAGCGTTAGGGGGGCGACAAACTGTCGTGAGTTACTCGTCATCACGACAGAGACACCCATGCCCTCAGCCTGTAGAGTGCGCACCAGTTCGGGTGCCTTATACGCCGCAATACCGCCCGTCACTGCCAGGATTATCTCTTTGCCTTGCACCATAACAATCCGCCTTAAGGTTTTTTAGGTGTCCTCCGCTTCCGGATCATCATCGTCATCATCGGGCGTTTCGCTGTCACCAAATATGCTCTCCAGGGAACGCTTGCCGGTTTCCTCTTTTTCGTCCAGGTAGAATTTAAGGTCCTTTTCCAACTCGGACAGGTCTTCCTGTTCGGATTCCCTGCGTTTCTCCTCGAGGAATCTCTTGTAGTCGAGCTTCCTGGTCTCTTCGTTTGCCTGTCTTGCCTCATCGCCGGTGATAAAGTCCAGGGCATAGGCAACTGACTCTTCCAGGGCTATTGTTGTTATCTTTCTGGCCTTTGTTGCCACCTTTGGTTTGCCCCTGTGGGCCAGTTCCTTGGCTCGTTGCGTGATGATGTTGACAAGTCTGAATCGGCCGTCTATCTTGTCAGGGTCCAGCTCAATCGGTAAAGATATTATGTCCACTGAAACAATCCCTCCTTTTAGTTTAACTTCCCGTGTTGCTAAATATTATGCTAAATATGAAACGTCTTCTCTACCCAATCCTTGTCTATGCAATTACCGCGTACACGGTTGGCCGTTATTATGGAGGATAACTCCCTCAGGGCCTGGTCAAGGTTGTCGTTGACGATTATGTAATCATAGAGCATACCCTCGCGCACCTCATCTCTGGCCTTTTCCACGCGCCTGTGGATTACCTCGTCGCTTTCAGTGTTTCTCTTTTTAAGGCGCTGGTACAGGGCATCTATGGACGGCGGTATGATAAAGATTGACGTTGCCTTGATGTGTTTGTTTCTTATCTGCCTTGCACCCTGGGTGTCGATATCGAGCAGGACATCGTTACCCTCCGACAGCACCTCCTGGATGGTTGCCAGGGCCGTTCCGTAGAGGTTTCCATGTACCTCGGCATACTCTATAAAGGCATTGTTCTTTAGCATATCCCTGAACGTCTCAACGGAGACAAAGATGTAGTCAACCGTATCTATCTCACCCGCCCTTGGCGACCGCGTGGTATAGGAGACGGACTCACGTATGTTTGGGAGCACCTTTAACAGTCTGCGACTGATGGTGGTCTTACCGGTGCCCGAGGGCGCGGAGATGATGTACAGTTGACCTTTATTTAGTCTCATTCTCGGCGTCTGGGGAGCCTTGTGACATCAGTCTTTGCGTGAGGGTTTCCGTCTGCAGGGCGCTCAGTACAACGTGGTCGCTGTCCGTGACAATTATAGACCTGGTGCGCCTGCCTTCTGTTGCATCGATGAGTTTACCGACCTTCTTGGCCTCTTCCCTGAGACGCTTCATGGGGGCAGAGGCGGAGGTCAGGATCGTGACCACTCGGTTTACTGCTATAACATTACCAAACCCTATGTTTACTAAGACAGGGCCGTTACTACCTTTTCTCATGTATGTTTTTCTCCTTTTCCGTCTATACAGACTTTATTGATCGTACTCGCTTTATTGAACATTCTGAACCTGCTCCCGCAGTTGCTCCGTCTGGAGCTTCAGGTCGGTTGCCAGGGTCTTGAGTTCAAAGTCGTCCGTCTTTGCCGTTATCGTATTTGCCTCTCTGTAGATTTCCTGTAAAATAAAGTCGAGCTTCTTACCTATTTTATCATTTATTGAAAGATTTTGTCTAAACTGTTTAATGTGACCCCTTACCCTTTCTATTTCTTCCGAGATGTCTATTTTTTCGGCGTAGACTGCCGCCTCCTGCAATATCCTGGAGTCGTCGAGGGTGAGGTCGGCAAGTAGTTTTCGCATCTTTTGTTTGGTCTTGTCAAACATCCTTTTTGTGGCATCAACGCTCAGTGAGGATATCTTCTGTATGAGTTCCTCCATGTAGTCAACGTGTGGCAGTATCTCCTGCAGGAGCAGCTCGCCCTCCTCCATTCTCATCTGTTTAAGCGTCTTTATTGCCTCCATGAATGCCGACAGGAATTCTGCCTCCTCTACCTCCGCGGGGGCATTGATGAGCGAGTCCTTAAATGCAAACACGGTGGCCAGGTCTATCTCACCACCAAGGCCAAAATCACTTTTGATTTGCCTTAAGACCGTCACGGCGTTTTTAATAAATTCGTTGTTTATGACAAGGGTATTTTTTTCGGTCAAAATAGTTACAAACACGTCTATGTGCCCCCTGGAAAAGTGCCATTGCAATATCTTCTTCATTTTTACTTCATATTTCAGCAATGCCGGTGGCGCCTTGATGGTTATGTCCAAAAACCTGTGATTTAAGGAGCGCATCTCAACCTTTATTCTGCCATTGGGGCTTTCGGCGTTTATTTTTGCACCGATTGTTGCCGGCTCTGGTTTACTGTGGCTTGCGCCATAGCCTGTCATACTCTGCATCATTGAATCAAGCGGAGGTAGTCTTCAACCTTTGCTATGCCGACAACACCCTGTTGACCGTCGGAGAGACGGCGCCACAGGGCCTCACCCTTTTCGATCTCCTCTTGTCCGATTATTATCACAAAGGAGACGTTAAACCTGTCCGAGGCCTTCAGGTGTCTCTTTAGCGAAAGGCTGCCCTCACCACAGAGGACGCTTAACCCCTTTATCCGGAGTAGCTCACACAGCAGCAACGATATGGTTTCGGCCTCCTTGCCAATGGGCGCGAAGTACAACTGTTGCGGGAGCTGATACCGCATGCCGGGGGCATCTATCAGCTCGGCCATGCGCTCCATGCCGATGGCAAACCCTATGGCTGCCATGCCGTTGGGACCACCAAATTCGTGCACGAGGTTGTCGTATCTGCCACCTGCTATGACGGCCTTTTGGGCACCCAGGCGTTGGGTGGTCACCTCAAACGTCGTCCTCGTGTAATAGTCCAGCCCCCTTACTATCATCGGGTTTTCCACGAAGGATATCCCCAGGGCATAGAGCAGGTCCTTTAGTCTCTGGTGGTGTTCATTGCAGTTGTCGCAGAGGTAGTGCAGGATATTTGGAGTTTCGCCCCTGATGGTGACACAGTGTTCGTTTTTGCAGTCAAGCAGCCTCAGGGGATTGTTCTTAAGGCGCACCTTGCAATCGGCACACAGATGTCCCTGACGTGCCGAAAAAAACGCCACTATCTCCTCCCTGAATCGCGGACGGCACTCTGCGCACCCGATTGAGTTTATCTCAAGCGTGGTATCGTTTATCCTGAGCCTTTTGAGCAGGACGTTGATCATCGACAGCAGTTCGGCATCCACCTTGGGGCTTGTACTGCCAAAGACCTCCGCACCGATCTGATAGAACTGTCTGAATCGGCCCTTCTGTGGTCTTTCATACCTGAACATCGCCCCGGTATAGTAGAACCTCTGGGGAGCGGGTAGGGTATGCAGGTTGTTCTGCACGTAGCACCTCACCACGGAGGCGGTTCCCTCCGGACGCAGGCTGATGCTTCGACCGCCGCGGTCGGTAAACGTGTACATCTCCTTATCCACGATGTCCGTGCTCTGACCGATGCTGCGCGTAAAGAGCTCCGTATACTCTATGATTGGTGTCCTGATTTCGTTGAAACCATACAGCGTAAAAACCTCCCTGACGGTGTCCTCTATGGTCTGCCACCGGCAGATATCCGGTGGACATATGTCCGCAACCCCCTTGAGGGTGTTATATTTGCTCAATTTCCTTTCTTGACCCCTCTTGCCTTGAACCTTCTTGTGTCCTCTCTCCCCAGAAATCCGATTCGCCCTCGCGTTCCTTGTCAAACTCTATCTCTCTGATCAGTTTTTCCACAAGTCGCCTGATCTCCTCCTTGAAGTGTCTCCTGATACCCCGCAGGTCAACGATATCCTCGTGTATCTTTACGACTTTCTCCTGTGCCCTTTTGATTATCTCATCGGACTTGAGTTCGGCCTCTCTGGTAATCAGCTCCGCCTCTTTCCTTGCATTGGCCTTGTAGGCTTCTATCATTTGTTGTGCCGTTATGAGTGTTTCTCTGAGGGTGGTTTCCATGTTTTTGTGTTCCCTCAACTGTCCCTCTATGATGTGCAGTTGTTCTTTTAACGACGTATTTTCCCTCAGTAGTTCCTCCATCTCCTCTCGTAGAACCTCTAAGAATGCGTATACCTCCTCAATGTCGAATCCCCTAAACTTCACCGGAAACTGCTTTTGCTGGATATCTAGCGGTGTTATCCTCATTAATTATGGCCTCCTTTTCAAGCCTTGTTCAATGCCCTCTTAAAACAACATTTTATTAGCAATGATATCACAAATATATTTAAAAAGTCATCATATTTAAAAAGTTTCTAAAAAAATGATAATGCCTCTCCTGAAGGAATATGTCAACGTTTCAAATCCGGTTGGGTGCCTTGCACTTACGTCATACGGCGTGCGAGTCCTATAAGCGAGCCCACTAGAAACATCCTCAGAAAGTATATGCCAAAAATGACAATCAGTGGTGAAACATCGAATGGGCCAAGAAGTCCTATCTTACGCCTGATGGGTGCGTATAGTGGTTCTGTAACTGAACGCAGAAATTTCACAACCGGATTGTATGGATCAGGGTTTACCCAACTGATAAGGGCCGAGATTATCACAACCCACCAATAAGCGCCCAGCAGCATGTCAAGGACCTTTGCAACGGCTAATAGAAAGTTTCCAAGTATAAACACAACAGCCTCCCTTTTGTTTTTGTTGTCGGTATAATTTTCGGTCTATGCACAGAGCATTGCCTTTCGTATGGTCTGTGCCGTTTGCCTGCCCCTGAAGAGCTCAACCAGGGTCAAGGCAAAGTCTATGGCTGTCCCCGGCCCCTGACTGGTGATCACGGTGTCATCGATGACAACGCGCTGGTCCTTGACAATATCCGCGGCCTTCAACCGCTCCTGAAACGTTGGATAGCTCGTTGCCCTCTTGCCGGTGAGCACACCGGCCTCTGACAGCACATAGGGGGCGGCGCATATGGCGGCGGTGTACTTGCCTCTTTCGTTCATCGCCCTGACTATGCGTATGACACGTTCGTCCTTGGCCAGGTTGTCGGTGCCAGGTTGCCCACCGGGTAGTACCACCATGTCAAACTGCTCAATATCGACATCCTTAAGCTGCATATCCGGGACTATCTTTATCCGCCGTGCGCTTGTCATCACGCCATCGCCCAGACCGGCAGTGACGATCTCTATCTCCGCACGCCTGAGGACGTCGACTATCGTCACCGCTTCAAGTTCCTCAAACCCCTCTGCCAAAATCAATAAAACCCTGTCCATCTTTTACCCTCCATACTGCTCATAAGCTATATCACGTGAGACTTATAATAATCATTACCTGACAAGGGTATTATAATAGTTAGTAGCGCCTTAAGTAAATAACAATCGCTCAGAGGGGTGCATAAGAAAGTGGTGGGTACCTTGAGGGAAAAAGTGGATAAGGATTCTGTCCATTTGAGCCAGGGGCGGCTCGCCCCGGCCACAAAACGCCCCTTTCTTTTCCCCTGTCTTTGTGGCTATTACGAAAAGAGTAGGACGAACTTGTCAAACAAATCTTTGTGGAAGTGGTTAATCATCTGCTCTTTCATGAGCCTGAGGGCATCGTATGGCGACATGGAGGGTTTATATGAGCGCTTTGAGGTCAGGGCGTCATAGACGTCGGCGATGCATCCTATGCGGCCGTAGAGGTGAATGTCGTCTGCCTTGAGGCGCTTGGGATAGCCGGTGCCGTCTGCACGCTCGTGGTGCTGCAGGACGATGTACCTGCACTCCCGCGTGAGTTGGTTTGTCTCCGACAGTATCTTGTACCCCTGGTAGGGATGTGCCCGCATCTTCATCATCTCATCTTCCGTCAACTTGCCGGGCTTGTTCAATATCTCCGGTGCCACCCTCACCTTGCCGATGTCATGGAGGAAGAACCCGGCACCAAGCTCGTGCATGTCGTGGGCGTCCGAGCCCCTGAAGAGCACCTTGGACAGCAATATTGACAACAGACCAACGTTTACAGAGTGGGTGTAGGTGTAGTAGTCATGACTTGTTATCTGTAACAGGTTGTGCGAGGTCAGGTCATCTGAGACTATTATGTCAACAATGTGGTTGATACCATCCTTTGCGGCGGTGATGTTTTTTGCACGCGGGTCATCCAGCAGTCGGGCCATGATGGTAATGGCGGAGTTGTAAACGACCCTGGCCTTTTTATCCGGTGAGAGCATGGCGTCATTGAGCGCCTCTCTTAACTCATCGGGTACCAGTGTCTCAGGCTCCCACGTCTGAGGCACCTTAAAGGTATCCGGCCCGTAATGGCTGAGGGTCTCAACAACGGTAACGGGCACCCCCTTGGATGTATCTATGTTGACATCAACGATGCCGGCCTTGATGATCTTGCTTATATCCCCCTCGTCTTTGATTATAAAGCGGCTCTTCAAAAACGGATGATCAAACCAGGACGCCGGTAGCACCACATACATCCCGACTTTAAGTTCAGCGGTCTTTATTTTCTCTAACACTCCAACCTCCTTTATCAGCGCCGTCCTTGTCCCTGACGCTGGACATAGTTCCCCCTGAGGGTGTTTATTAATAGTTGAGTATCTCCATGAAGTCAGCGTTGTCCTTTTGTTCCTGCTTGGTTCCTTTGAGTCTTTTTTTCTTGAAGTCCTCAAGTGCCTTTTTTGTGTTCCCCGCATAGTTGGGGTCGAGTTTTATTGCCTCCATAAGGTATACAGAGGCATCGCCGTAGTGAGCAATGGCATTGTGTGCCAACGATAATCCGTAAAATGCCACCACGCTGGTTTCGTTTCGCTTTATGGACTCCTTAAAGGCGGTAATGGCATCCCCATATCTCCCAAGCCTGTAAAAGGAGTATCCGAGGTTGTTATAGGCCTTGTCGGGGGCCGCATAAAGTGGATTCTTAAGCGCATCTGAAAAGGCGGTTGCAGCATCCTCCCACTTGTTGAGTCTCACATAGACAAGGCCAAGGTTGTTATACGCCTCCGAGTACTTGGGATCGACACTTATGGCCTTCAGCAGAGACTGCTTCGCCTGATCGTAGTTCTCCAATTGAAGGTAGACAAGGCCAAGGGCGTTTAGTGATTCCTTGTCATATGGGTTAAGCTCTAATGCCTTCTTGAATTCGACAAATGCCCCACTTATGTCGTTTTCGTTTAACTTGGCCACGCCTATGCTATAGTGGGCCTTTACCTGTTTTGTCTTATTTGACGTTGAACAGGCACCAAAGACTATTAACCCCGCTATGAGACATAACGGAATAAGGTGCCGTTTGCCGAGGCCTATACATTGCGTCAATGTAGTACGTCTTGCAACCGTGCCGTCTAGGACCGGTGTCGTTTTTTTATCCATATCTCTCCAAAGTCCGTCTTTTGATATATGTATATATGCCCCCCTTTGAGCATCTCAAGGAGGGCCAGGAACGTCACGATTATGTGTAACCTTGTCACTTCCTCCGTAAACAGGTCATTAAATCCTATCTGTCTGCCACCGCCATCTTCCAGCCTTCTTATAATAATAGCAATTTTATCATCTATGGTCAAGGTGTCCTTGGCAATGTATACGGTATCGGGGCGCTTTGTCTCAAACACGTTCTTAAAGGCCTCAAAGAGGTCATATATGTTGAGATTAACCAGTGTCTGCTCAGTCTCTGCCTCTTTCCCTGCCCCCTCATCCGCGTCACCGGCGGGGAGATCACACTCGGATTCATTATAGCCCGTGAAAGGCTCTTTTATGAAGACGGCATCCCACTTTTCCTCTATCTCCCGCAGGGAGAAGGCCGCTTCCTTGAAGGACTGGTACTCTATCAAGCGATGGACAAGCTCAAGGCGCGGGTCCTCTTCCTCAACCGCATCCTGTTCCTCTACGGGCAGGAGCATCCGGGACTTTATGTAGACCAGCGTAGCCGCCAGCACCAGGAAATCCCCAGCCGTATCGAGGTTCAGCTCCTTGATGACCTCCAACTCCTGCAGGTACTGCGCGGTTATAAACGCTATCGGGATATCGTATATGTCTATCTTGTTTTTTTTGATCAACGACAGCAACAGGTCAAGGGGGCCTTCAAAGACCGGCAGCTTAATCCGGTACGTCTCTGATGTCAGCTCATCCAAGCAGGATTCGTCCTTACGAAAAAATTATGTAACCCTGATATTTTAGTTATGGGCTTGCCTTTTATAAGTGCCTGTCCATAATTAATTATACCAAGATAAATCAGATTTGCGAAATTCTTGTCATTCCCGAGCAAGCGGGAAACCATTTTCAAGAACTGCATAAAATATAAATATATTTATGTCCATGTACTTAAATCAGGCAAGCTCTGCCTTGGCCCGTTCGTAGTCTTGTACAACCCCGATGTCAATAAAGTAGGCGTCAAACTCAAAGCCGCAGAACCGTTTGGTCTCATAGTAACGCTCAAGGAAGTCCTTTTCGATGGAGAAGGTGCCAGACAGGTCAAGTCCGTCAAACACCCTGGTGTTTATCACGTAGACGCCACCGTTGATAAGTCCAAAGTCTCGTGCCCTCTTCTCCTGAAACCCCACAACCCTGTGGGTGTCATCAACGACCACAACGCCGTATCGGTCAAAGTCCC
>JADGAE010000053.1 GCA_015232165.1 Nitrospirota bacterium | reverse complement strand
CAGATACAGTATCATCCGTCCCTGGACGATGTAAATACGTGTTATGAGTTTGGTCGAAACTTTGCCAGAGAGGTAAAGCAATATCACAAGGGATTTGAGTAAAGAACCAATCCCTGCAAGATTAAGGAGGATAATATCCATGTATAGGTGTACAGTATGCGGTTGGGTCTACGACGAGTCAAAGGAGGGTACGCACTTTAACGATCTCCCTGACGATTATACGTGCCCGGTCTGTAATGCCCCAAAGGAAGCCTTTGAAGAGGTATAATGCTTGGACTAAGGAGGTAGTGAGATGTCTGAAAAGAGCCTGTTTTGCGGGATGAATAGACCCGCAGACCCAAACAACCCGACCGATTCGGAAAAGAAACACATGCCGGTCATTGAGTGCCCCGATACGGTAAAGGCCGGTGAGCCCTTTAAGGTTACCATCAAGATAGGTGCAATCCCCCACGTCATGGAGGAGGCCCACCACATCCAGTGGATCGACGTTTACTTTGGACAGAACTTTAATGCCAGGATAGACCTTACACCGGTGTTTACCAAACCCGATGTCACGGTAACGCTTGTTAAGCACGGTAAGCACAGGACAACCACACTGCGGGTTGTAGAGAGATGCAACCTGCATGGTCAATGGGAGACCTCAAAGGAGATCACCGTTACCGATTAACACACACGGGGACCTGGGTCCCCATTGCATATTATTGGCATTGACCCTATCAGAGGTCAGGGCATAGAAGGAGGTTTTTTAGATGACGGATGATTTTGATGATGATATGGACGACATGTGTTGTGGGTTGAGGGTTGGTCATACAGTGCCCGATTTCACATTGGAGACCTATGAGCCGGCAAATGGGCAGTTTGGAGAGATATCCATGGATGATCTCACAAATGAAGGTAAGTGGGTAGTGTTGGTGTTCTATCCCGCGGACTTTACGTTTGTGTGTGCCACGGAGTTTGAGGCGCTTGCCGAGCGCTATGAAGAGTTCAAGAAGCTCGGAGCAGAGCTGATAACCATCAGCACCGATACCAAGTTCGTACACCTGGCCTGGCAACAACATGAGAAATCCCTGGCCAACGTAAAGTACATCATGGGGGCCGACCATACGG
The DNA here is from genome assembly GCA_015232165.1 of Nitrospirota bacterium. Taxonomy (GTDB): domain Bacteria; phylum Nitrospirota; class Thermodesulfovibrionia; order Thermodesulfovibrionales; family Magnetobacteriaceae; genus Magnetobacterium. The sequence goes on along the minus strand of JADGAE010000053.1, from coordinate 8,371 downwards.
CCTATGTATCGAAACTCTTTGGCGTATATAACGAATCTAACGGCCTTGACCTCAGAGGCACTTTCATTATCAGCCCTGATGGCACACTCATGAATTCCGAGATAAACTTCTACAACCTGGGTAGAAACTTTGACGAGGTACTGCGCAAACTCAAGGCCAACACCTATCTGTCACAGCACGGTGAGGAGGCCTGTCCAGCCAAGTGGAAAGAAGCCGGTGACAAGACACTCAAACCCTCGGCAGACCTGGTTGGAAAGGTCTTTGAAGCGTTACACTAAAAAGGGTTAATCCGTGAGAATTGTAGTTTTTCAGTCCAGTCCCAGGGCGGGTGGAAACACCGACCTGTTGCTGGATGTGGTCACGGGGGCAATAAAAGAGACAGGGGCGCAGATGACCATCTTCAGACCTCATATGATGGACATTGCCCCCTGCACCAACTGTGGCGGATGTGACACAACGGGAGAGTGTGTTGTCCACGACGACATGGCAGAGGTCTACAGGGCCATATATGAGGGGCATAAATTCATACTGGCCAGTCCCGTGTTTTTCTTTGGGTTGCCGTCACAGGTCAAGTGCCTTATAGACAGGAGTCAGGCCCTGTGGTGTGAGAAGTACCTGTTGAACCGGCCAATTGCAGAGACAGAACATGCCAGAGAGGGACTCGTAATCCTTGTTGGCGGGATGAAGAAGGAGACCGGATTCAGGGCGGCGGAGGCCACTGCCACGGCGTTTTTTAGAACCATCAGTGTCGCCCGGCATCAGAGCCTCTTCTTTACAGGGATTGACAAGAAGGGTGCCATACAGGGACATCCCACTGCGTACAACGATGTCTATGCCGCCACTGTAAAATTAATAGAAGGATGGCAGTGTGCTCAGACATAAAAGGAGGTTTGGATATGAAAGAGAGAAATATAATCCTCTTTGCCTTAAGCACATGTCCGGCGTGTAAGAAGACAAAAGACTTGCTTGATAAAAGCAATATAGAGTATGTGCTTGTAGAGCTTGACCTGGTTGACCGTGACTCCAGGGATAAGCTATTAGGTGAGGTCAGGAGGTTTAATACGCGCGAGACCTTTCCCACGCTTGTTATAAACAAGGGAGAGAGGGTTATTGTGGGTTATGACGAGTCGGCTCTTACAGGCGAGTTTGGAGGGCAATGAGACGTCAGCCCTGGCCGACCGTGACTCCAGGGACAAGCTCTTAGGTAAGGTCAGGAAGTTCAATACGCGCGAGACCTTTCCCACGCTTGTTATAAACAACGGCGAGAAGGTCATAGTGGTCATTAAAGACGAGGCGTTTATGAGCGTGTTTGGAGCCGCCACTGATACCTGTAAATAGGCAGCCTTGAGACGGACAAGGGGAATGAAGAAGAGACGCGTTGTGATAACAGGCATTGGCGCGATAACCCCCTTGGGCAATAGCTTCAGGCAGTCCTGGGATGGGTTAATCGACGGTCGGTGCGGGTTGGGTACGGTTGAAGGCAGGGGGTGTGGAAGGATTGCCTCTGTTGGCGGGGAGGAACTGCAATGGGAGAGGTATCTCTCACAGAAGCAGAGAAGGCGCCTAGACCCCTTTATTCACTACGCCCTGGTCGCAGCCTCAATGGCAATCGAAGATGCTGCCATAGACCACGCTTATGTCAAGGACTGTGCCGTCATAATGGGGACAAGCCGGGGCGGGGTCATGCGCCTTAACGAGGCATTTTACGACATCAACAACCACCGGCGACTCTCAGGCTACCTGATGTCGGGGACAACGCCCGGGATGGCGGCCTCATACATCTCCGAGGTGTTTGGCAGCCGGGGATATACCCTGGGGATATCAAATGCCTGTGCATCGGGGGCCAATGCCGTTGGCGAGGCATACCGTCTGATAAGTGACGGCTACGCGGAGATGGCTGTCAGCGGGGGTAGTGATGCCCCGTTGTGTGATATATGTTTCATGGGATATGAGGCGTGTCGCGCGCTCTCCCGCAGACATGTATCCAGCCCCTTTGACACAAAGCGAGACGGGTTTGTGTTGTCGGAGGGTGCGGCGGTCTTAATCCTTGAGGAGTATGGCAGGGCGTTTGGGCGTGGCGCCTCAATCTATGCCGAAATCTCGGCCTATGCAAACAGCTCCGACGGCCACAACCAGGTAAAACCTGACAACAACACCCAGGCAATGGCCATGCTCAGTGCCATCAATATTGCCGGCCTGACTGCCGGTGACATCGATCACGTCAACACCCACGGCAGTTCAACACGGTTGGGTGACCTCTCCGAGGCAACGGCCATAAGAGAGGTGTTTAAGCAGACGATAGACGTTCTGCCCATAACGGCCAATAAGTCGGCCACCGGACACATGCTTGCAGCCTCCGGGGCATTTGAACTGGCTGTTACGGCCATGACCGTCAGGGAGGGGGTCATACCACCCACCATAAACGTCGATGACCTTGACCAGGGGTGCGTCATGAATCTCATCAGAGAACCCGTTAAAATGCCCGTCAAGGCGGCACTGTCCAATTCATTTGGATTTGGAGGGACCAACGCGGTAATAATACTAAAAAAATGTGAGGATAACGTATGAGTCTAGTTGATCTGATACACAGCAGGGATGCAAAGATAGGGATAATCGGCCTTGGCTATGTGGGGTTGCCCCTGCTTATTGAATTTGTAAGGACGGGGTTTAACGTTACGGGGTTTGACATTGACCAGACAAAGGTCGATTTGCTAAAAGAAGGTAAGAGTTATTTAAAGCATATTGACATCGAACGGATCAGGCAATTTATAGGCAGGCAGTTTTTGCCAACCTGTGATTTTTCAGGCCTTGCTGATATGGATTGCATAATTATTTGTGTCCCCACGCCTCTTAATAAGTACCGCGAGCCTGATTTGACGTTCGTCTTTGACTCCACCAGACTCATTGCGAGGCATCTCAAAAAGGGGCAACTGATAGTGCTAGAATCCACGACGTATCCCGGTACGACCAGTGAAGATGTACGGGCAATCCTGGATGAGACGGGTTTAGCGGCAGGGGTGGATTACCACCTGGCCTACTCCGCGGAACGCGAAGACCCCAACAACACTAGCTTCTCTACATCCACAATCCCAAAGGTGGTCAGCGGTCATAGCCCCGACTGCCTGACCGTTGTAAAGGCGCTGTATGACACGATAATCTCCAAGACGATACCGGTATCCTCAACAAAGGTTGCCGAGGCGGCCAAGCTCCTGGAAAACATCTATCGAGCCGTAAACATTGCCCTGGTCAACGAAATGAAGATGCTCTTTGACGCCATGGACATAGACGTATGGGAGGTGATAGATGCGGCCAGGACGAAACCCTTTGGTTTTCAGGCATTCTACCCAGGCCCAGGACTGGGTGGACACTGCATCCCTATCGACCCCTTCTATCTGACCTGGAAGGCCAGACAGTACGACTTTCCAACCAGATTTATAGAACTCGCCGGGGAGATAAACACACACATGCCTTTTTTTGTGGTTGAAAAGGTCATTGGAACACTAAACACCTTTAATAAATCGTTAAAAGGTTCAAAGATACTCGTCCTGGGTGTTGCATACAAGAAGGACATAGACGATCAGAGAGAGTCTCCGGCCTTGAAGATCATCCAGTTGCTGATAAAAGATGGCGCCGTGGTGTTCTACAGTGACCCCTACGTCGGTATCTGTCGCGGACATCGCCACTATCCGGATATAGATATGACGAGCGTTGAACTCACCGCCGAACTGTTAAAAGAAGCAGACCTGGCTCTCTTGATAACAGACCATAGCGCCTTTGATTACGCCTTTATCGAACAACACGCACGCTGTATCGTTGATACGCGTGATGCCTTCAGACGAAACAAAATAAATAGTGAAAAGGTTTATAGAGCATGATTAAAATACTGGTAACGGGAGCGGCAGGCTTTATTGGCTTTCATTTGTGCAAGAGATTGCTGGAGATGGGGCGAAGCGTCGTTGGCATTGACAACCTCAACGATTATTATGACGTCAACCTAAAGTTAGACAGGCTAAAGCAGGTTTATGGCAACCCGGGGTTCAAGTTTATAAAAATAGATATAACCGACAGAGACGCCATGCAGTTGTTGTTTGAGACGGAGTCCTTTGACTGCGTTGTAAACCTGGCAGCCCAGGCTGGTGTCAGGTATTCACTGGTCAATCCCCATGCCTACATACAGAGCAACGTCAACGGCTTCTTAAACATCCTTGAGGGGTGTAGGCATAACAAGGTCAAACACCTTGTATTTGCCTCATCAAGTTCCGTCTACGGGGCAAACAAGGACAAGCCCTTCAGCGTCGAACACAACGTAGACCATCCGGTGTCTCTGTATGCTGCAACAAAGAAATCAAACGAGTTGATGGCCCATACGTATGCAAATCTGTATGGTATACCCTGTACGGGGCTTAGGTTTTTTACGGTGTATGGCCCGTGGGGGCGTCCGGATATGGCGCTCTTCCTCTTCACCGATGCAATCCTCAACAACAGGCCCATAGATGTGTTTAACTTCGGAAAGATGGTCAGGGACTTCACCTACATAGATGATATCGTAGAGGGGGTTGTCAGGGTGATAGACCGTGTTGCCCAACCTGATCCAACCTGGAACGGGCGTGTATCAACCAGCTTTGCCCCCTACAAGCTCTACAACATCGGTAACAACACACCCGTTGAACTGATGCGCTTTATAGAGTGCATAGAGAAAGCCATCGGCAAAGAGGCCCGTAAAAACTTCATGGAAATCCAGGCCGGCGACGTAGCAGAGACATACGCCGATACCTCCGACCTGGAACAAGACGTCGGCTTTAGGCCGGCAACCCCAATAGAGGTTGGTATCAGGGCGTTTGTAAACTGGTATACCACATACTATCAGGATAGTGGTTTTTTTTCAAAGTAAATGGATAAAGAGGGTATCTTCTTTATTTTTCATGGTAAGAGAAAGAAGGAGGGCGGCTCCGCCCCCTCCTCAGACCTCCCCCGCAAGGTGCGAGCCGCACTGGCAATAAAAGGGGCCAGCCCCCTTGACCCCATTTTACCATGCTTTTTTAAGAGGATACTAAAGAGGGACTGTCTGTTTGGAGGCTAATGAGTATTTCAATCGTGGTATTGCCCGGGGCAGAGAGGGGGACCACGACAGGGCTATTGCTGATTTTACCAGGGCCGTTGAGTTAGCCCCGCAATTTGCGGAGGTGTACTCTTTTCGCGGTTTTTCCTGGTTTGAAAAAGGGGACTGCGACAGGGCTATTGCTGATTACACCAGGGCCGTTGAGATAAACCCCGGGTTTGTCTGGGCTTACTTTAGTCGTGGTTTTGCCTACGACAAGAAAGGGCTCCATGATAAGGCCATCGCGGATTGGACCAAGGCGGCACAACTTGGTTCCAAGCATGCACGGGAGCATTTACTATCCATTGGTCACAGGGCAGGCAACACCGACGCCAAGGGAAACAGCAAGAGCGCTATTGATATAACCCCGCGGGATGCCGAGGCGTATGTAAAGCGCGGCCTTGCCTGCTTTGACAAGGGAGATTACGACAAGGCTGTTGCCAATTACACCAGGGCCGTTGAGTTAGACCCGCGACTTGCCGAGGCGTACTCTTATCGTGGTCTTGCCCTGGTTGAAAAAGGGGACTACGACAGGGCTATCGTGGACTACAACAAGGCAATTGAGATAAACCCACGGTTTGCATGGGCGTACAATAATCGTGGTCTTGCCCTGGTTGAAAAAGGAGACTACGACAGGGCCATTGCCGATTACACCAGGGCCGTTGAGTTAGACCCGCGGTATGTTGGTGCATACAATAATAGAGGTATCGCCTGGGGCAGAAAGGGCGACCGTGACAGGGCCATTGCCGATTACACCAGGGCTATTGAGTTAGACCCACGCGATGCCTATGCGTACTACCATCGTGGTCTTGCCTGCGATAAGAAAGGACGTTATGACAGGGCTATCGCCGACTGGACCAGGGCGGCACAGCTTGGATATAAACAAGCACAAGACAAACTGCACTCTCTTGATCGCAAGTGGTGACGCGGAGGCCGGATGTTCAGAGGAGAATGCAAAGAGACCGGAAGGAGACAATGGAGGGGTTTGCCTTCTTTTATCTAAGTTGCTGAATTTTTTTGTTTCTCTGCGTAACAAGAGTTAATAACGTCATAGACATCATTTGACCTGATGATGGCTCCGCCTGCCCTTCCGTAGAAAAGGACTTCAGCCTTGCCATTTACGGCAAGTCGCACGTCCTCGACCATCTGGCCCGTGTTTAGCTCAATGGTGAGGAATTTGACGTCTTTGTTGGCCAGATTGTTTAGCTCTTTCTCCGGGAATGGATACAGTGTTATAGGTCTGAAGAGTCCAACCTTCAGGCCTTCCTTCTGGTGGGTCTTTATAGCCGACAGTGCAATCCTGGCAGCGCTTCCAAAGGCTACCACTATAATCACGGCATCCTCCACATCAATTGCCTCGTATCTCACCTCTGATGCCCTCATCTGTCGGTACTTGTCGGCGAGGATGTTGTTTTTCTCTTCCAGCATCCCATCCTCCATATAGAGGGTTCTTATAATGTTAGGTGCCCTGTTAAGGCACCCGGTAAGCGCCCAATCCTTTTGGGGAAGGTCCGGCTTTACGTATGGTGTTGGATAAAAGGGTTCCATCATCTGTCCCAGTATCGCATCGGCCAGGATCAACACGGGGTTTCTATACAGGTCGGCCTTGTCAAATGACAACAGCGTGAGGTCCCACATCTCCTGTACGTTGCAGGGCGCATACACCAACAGCCTGTAATCGCCATGTCCTCCACCCTTGACCGACTGGAAATAGTCCGACTGTGACCCCGAGATGTTGCCCAACCCCGGCCCACCCCTCTGCATGTTTACAATCACCGAAGGCAGCTCCGCTCCGGCCAAAAATGATATCCCCTCCTGCTTGAGACTGATCCCGGGTGAACTTGATGACGTCATGGCGCGCACACCGGCAGCCGCGGCTCCATAGACCATGTTGATGGCGGATATCTCACTTTCGGCCTGGATAAACACTCCACCAACCTCGGGCATCCTCCTGGACAGGTACTCGGGTATCTCGTTTTGTGGTGTTATGGGATAACCGGCATAAAAACGACAGTCGGCATATATTGCCGCCTCTGCTATTGCCTCATTACCCTTCATCAGCGTCCGCTGTCTTGTCATAAGGTCAATCCAGTAAAGCTAAAATCCGTAAAAACACCGACTTTACCTCCGGCTAACTCAACCCAAGACGCCACTGCATCGTTTTGCTGATCCCCTCTGCCAGCGAATGTCCGGCCTCAACCCCTAAGACTCGCCTTGCCTTATCCACCACCAGACAGCTCCTTGTGAGGTCTCCTGCACGTGCAGGTTTACTTATCAGGGTACGCAGGTGGTTATCGACGTCGGGTCTGTAAGACTTGAGTGCGTCAAATATAGTCTCAAACAGCTCCCTTGTATACGTTTCCTTTCCCGTGCCTATGTTTATTGCCTCGCCGCTGCCCCGCTCGATGGCTGCAATGTTGGCTTCCACCACATCGGCCACAAAGCAGTAGTCGCGTATCATCCCCCGTGAATCTTTAGGGTAATGGTACAGCAGGCATTGCCTACCATCAAGGAGCCTGTCCATAAAGATGGCAACCACGCCGGCCTCTCCGTGGGGTATCTGTCTTGGTCCATAGACGTTGGCATATCTTAGCACGGTATAGTCCAGTGCGTATTGGTGTCTGTAAAAGGTCAGGTACTGTTCCGATACCGCCTTTGTGACGGCATAGGGAGAGAGCGGCTGAGGATGGCAGGACTCGGACGTTGGGTATTGGGCGGCCTCTCCGTAGACGGCACCGCCGGAGGATATAAAAATAACCTTCCCCACACCCGTCTTTCTGGATGCCTCAAGGATGTTTATAAACCCCAGGACGTTGACATCAGCGTCATAGGCTGGGTCTTCTACGGAAGCTGGGACTGACATCTGTGCAGCATGGTGATTGACCAGGTCAAAGCACTCCCTCGCAAAGACGGTAAAAACCTCCCTGCTGCGTACATCCATGAGGTAGAAACGGGCACGCGGGTTGAGATTATCCCACTTACCGCCCGAGAGGTTGTCCATGACAACCACCTCATGACCTGCCCCTATGTAGGCATCAACCACGTTTGACCCTATAAAACCGGCTCCACCAGTGACCAGAATCTTCATCGCTATCCTACCATTAATAATGGATCGAAGCGGTCAAATTTGTCAAGTTAAGGGGTGTATAAATTTTTGGCAGACAACAAGTGGTAATAAAAATGCGTATAAAGGGGTCAAGGGGGCTGGCCCCCTTGCAGGGGAGGTCTGAGGAGGGGGTGCGGCAACACCCGCCGTGCGGGCGGAGGCGCCCT
>JADGAE010000052.1 GCA_015232165.1 Nitrospirota bacterium | reverse complement strand
GGTTCTTTCAGGCATGATAATTGAGTGTGAAATAATGGGGTCAAGGGGACTTCTTTTTGGCCGGGGTGCCTCACCCTTCCCCTTGCAGGGGGTTCTGAAGGGGGCGCGGAGCCGCCCCTTTCTTTTTTTAGCGCATAGGGATTAGAATATCCATATGGATATTGCTTACATAGAGTGCGCCAGTGGGGCCAGTGGTGACATGCTCGTGGGTGCACTAATTGACCTTGGGGTGCCCATTGACTACCTCAGAGACAACCTGAGCTTTCTACCAATTGAGCGCGACTGCATCAGTTGTAAGAGCGTCTTGCGCAGCGGACTTAAGGCAACCAAGTTTGACGTCTGTGTAGAAGATGACCACCACAGCGCCAGAAAGGGGGTGGAGACTCCCGGTAAAAAGTGGTCGGACGTTGAGCGGATCATCAATGCCTCGACACTCAAGGACACAATCAAGGTGCGTGGGCTGCGGATATTTAAGGGTCTCTTTGACGCCGAGGCCAGTGTCCATGGCACCTGTTATGACCAGACGCACCTGCACGAGCTTGGCGCCATCGACTGCCTTGTGGACATCCTTGGATACCTCCTGGCCGTTGACTATCTGGGCATCGAGCGACAGTTTGTATCCCCTGTAAACGTGGGAAGCGGCGTCGTAAGGACACAGCACGGCATCTTGCCCGTCCCCGCACCGGCCACCGCACAGTTGCTCAAGGGGATGTCCGTCTACTCAACCGACATCAACGCGGAGCTTACGACCCCCACCGGGGCGGCCATCATAAGTCATGAGTGTTGTGCAGTGGCCCACATGCCGCTGATGACGATCACGGACATTGGATGTGGGGCAGGGCAGAGGGACTTCCCAACCGCTGCAAACGCACTGAGGGTCTTCAGGGGCGAAATGCCGGATGTCATGCAACCGGAAATCGCCGTACCAAAGATAATCGTCATCGAAACCAACATAGACGACATGTCCCCGCAATTGTACGAGCCGCTGATGACAAGACTGCTTGAGGCTGGAGCGTTGGATGTCTTTCTTACGCCCATTATCATGAAAAAGGGCAGACCGGCCATCAAACTGACAATTATAACACCCGCCGATATACGAGAGGCGCTGACTGGAATCGTCTTTGCCGAAACGACCACAATCGGCCTGCGCTATTACGGGGTGGAGCGACAGACCCTTGAGCGTCAGATGACAACGGTTGCGACCCCCTATGGCGACGTGCGGGTAAAGATTGCCCTTCACGATGGCCGTGTGACAAACGTAGCGCCGGAATTTGAGGATTGCCGGGCACTTGCACACAAACACAACGCAGCCGTCAGGGACGTATACGCGGCGGCCTTGCAACAGATCAATGGCATCAGGGAAGCGCAGGTACGTTAAGGCGGCCATTGCCGTGCTGGTTATCGTTGCTGCGGTAGTGGGGTGGTATTTCTACGACAAGGCCCACAGGCAGGCTGAGATCAAGCCCCTTGACACAGCAACGGTGAAGCGTGCAGACATTGCCAGTGTCGTGGTGGAAACCGGCATCATCAAGCCCCAGGTGGGGGCCATGATAAAGATAGGCGCCAGGGCCACCGGTACGATTACGCACATGTATGCACGCGTTGGCAACCCGGTCAAAAAGGGACAGTTGATCGCAAAGATAGACGACCGTGAGACCCTCAAGGGCATCGAACAACTGCGGGCATCCCTGCGCAAAGCCCAAGAGAACGTTGCAAGGATCGAGCGCACCTATCCCCTCAGGATACAGGAGGCCGAGGCAGACCTGTCCTATCGTCGGGCGCGTGCAGACCTTGCGCGTGTGGAGGCGGCCAGGCAGGAGGAGCTATCCCGGCGGGAGTTCGTTTCACGCAGCAACTACGACAAGGCGCAGGCAGAGCATAGGCAGGCCATTGCCGACCTGGACAAGTACGAAGAGACGCTCAGGCGCACAAAGGAAGAGTTCAGCGCCGACCTTGCCGTTGCAAAGGCGGATTTGGTTGTAGCACAGACTGCGTTAGACAAGGAGGCTATATTGCTCTCCTACACGAACATCGTCTCCCCCATTGACGGTGTCGTATCGGACGTGACGGCGCAGGAGGGGGAGACCGTGGTGGCCGGCTTGCAGGTGGCCAATCTGGTGACGGTCATCGTCCCGGACAGGCTTGAGATGTGGCTGTACATCGACGAAACCGACGTTGGCAGGATCACCGTGGGTCTGGAGGTGGACTACACCGTTGACACCTATCCGGAACGGGTATTCAAGGGCGTCATTGACCGGATTGACCCCTATCCGCTGGTCAAGGACAACATCGTGTATTACCAGGCGATAGTCAACATCCCCCCAGAGGATGCCCGCGTGCTCAGGACGGAGATGACCACACACGCAAGGGTCATGGCCGATAAGAAGGTCAATGTCCTGTGTGTTGCCAACAGTGCCGTCAAGTTTGAGGATGGCAAGGAGGTCGTCTACAGGGTCGTCAACGAAACAACCACCGTTAAGGTCCCCGTCAAGGTCGGCATAAGGGGCGAGGACATGACCGAAATCGTCTCAGGTCTCTCCGAAGGCGACATCGTGGCGACAAAGATAGTAGTCACAGGCACAGCACAAAGCAAAAAAGACCAACCCCCTGCACATAAGTAACTCATGTTACGCATAGAGGCAGTTTTTTTGCCGAAAAGGATAGGCAATTGTGCATGGAACATACACTTGAACAAGGTATAATGGGGTCAAGGGGCGAGCCGCCCCCTCTTTATAAACTGTGCGTAAGGTGAGTAAGTAACCAAAAAATTGAATTTAGCTCCTGTTTAAGGATTGCATTCTTTCTTTTCTTAGGGGATGAAATATTGCTATAAATGTTTATGCTCTCTTCCTTATCACTCCCTCACCATCTCGGCTATCATTTCAACGACCCTTTTGGTTGGGTCCTTGTGCTCATACATGGCCCGCAGACGTCCAAAGACGTTGAGCATCCTTGTGCGCGCCTCATCGTCACGATACAACCGCTCTACCTCGGTGGCGATCATCTCCGGGGTGGCATCATCCTGGATCAACTCCCTGACTATTTCGGCGTTGTGGATCAAATTTACGAGGTTTATGTAGTTGACACGTATGAGCATCCGCCCGGCGTAGTAAGTAAAGGCCGATAACCGGTAGATCACTACCATCGGTACCCCTATAATGGCCGCCTGAAAGGCCGCCGTCCCCGATGCAACCACCGCCAGCGTGCTCACGGCAAGGACGTCAAGTGCCCGGTCCGCAACGATAACCACCCCAAGGGCCTCCAACTCGGCAAGGCTATCGGCATACCTGTCACGTTCCAGGTGTGACACCAACGGCAGCAGATATTGAAACTCCGGATGTCTTGCCTTCAACAACCTCACAGACTCAACCATCACGGGCAGATGCCTGTCCACCTCACTGTGCCTGCTCCCGGGCAGGAGCGCAACAACAGGCGCTTGCGGATTGAGTGAAAACCCCGCCAACAACGCATCCCTGTCAATGGGATGCCCCGTTATCTCCTCAACCACAGGATGCCCCACGAACTCACACTCTATGCCATGCTGTGCATAAACCGCCGGTTCAAAGGGCAACAGCACTGCAATCCTGTCCGTCAGACGCCCGATGGTCTTGATCCGCCCGCGCCTCCACGCCCATACCTGAGGGCTTACGTAGTACAGCACCTTTATGCCGTGTTTCTTGGCGCTCCTGGCAACCCTGAGATTGAAGTCCGGGAAATCGATCAACACCAGGACGTCCACCCTCAGCGTCTTAAACAGTTCGGTTATCTTTATATACATGCGCCTCAGCGCCACGAGTGTCGATGCGGCTTCGATAAGCCCAAATGCCCCCGTCATGTACCCAACAAGCTCGACCCCGGCGGCCTCCATCCCCTTGCCGCCAACGCCTATCAGGTTGACATTGGGCCACCGCTGCTTCAACTGCCTGGCAAGCAGTGTCCCGTACAGCTCACCGGATGCCTCTCCGGCGATTATCATTACCCTTGTTGGCATTACAAAGAAGAAGAGAAGGGGGCTTTGCCCCCTGGCCCCTATAAGGAGGGCGGCTCCGCCCCCTCCTTGACCTCCCCTGCAAGGGGACCAGTCCCCTTGACCCCATCTTGTCAAGGTTTTTCGTTAATATTCAAATCTAAAAATATCTCTTCAACAGTCCTTCAAATACCTGACCGTGACGGGCTTCATCTTTGCACATCTCATGTACGGTGTCGTGTATTGCGTCGAGGTTGAGTTGTTTTGCTTTTGTTGCGAGGTCTTTTTTACCTTTGCAGGCGCCGTTTTCTGCTTCAACTCTGGCCTTGAGGTTTTCCTTGGTGCTTGCAACCAGGACTTCACCCAGGAGTTCTGCAAACTTGGAGGCGTGTTCTGCCTCTTCAATGGCTATCCGCTTGTATGCCTCTGCCACCTCGGGCAGACCTTCTCTGTCTGCCTGACGACTCATGGCCAGGTACATGCCTACCTCCGTACATTCACCCATGAAGTTGGCCCTCAGGCCGTCGAGGATTTCCTTGTCAACGCCCTTGGCAACGCCTATTCTATGCTCGTCGGCCCATGTCAATCCACCGCTGGTGCTGCTTTCAATAAACTTCTCCGCCGGAGCGCCGCACTGAGGACATTTATCAGGAGGGGTATCCCCTTGATGAACATAACCACAAATCGTACACACAAATCTCTTCATAATCATTATCTCCCTTCTTTTAATTTAACTGGTGCCGTGACCTAAATCACAGCTCTTATTATTTTACCACATATCAAAAAAGAAAAGTAACGGTTAATTTGTTCTCATGCCATACACTTAGAGTATGTGCTGAGTTTTTTTGACATTCAAAATAGTCAAAGACCATACGAACAGTGTGGTTATAGCGCGTTTCGATTGGATTAAATACAATGTCCACAATGCCTAAACCATCCTGATATATCACTTATGATCTATAAGTTCACACGCTTCCTTAATAGCATTGTTTAAATCATCACGAACTTTTGCAGATTTCTTCTTTACAGGATGTAGTAAACAGAGGGCTTGGTGTTTAGGTCCTTCCGTAACAGGCCTGTCTTACGGGTGCCGATTAGCCTGTACACCTCGCTGCTTGTGTTGTTTATGTCCCCGAAAATCCGCACACCCATAGGACACGTCGTGACGCAGGCGGGCAGCTCCCCCTTCTGCACGTGCTCGATGCAGAAGTTGCACTTGTGGACATAGCCATGACGCTTGCTGATTATCCTGACGTCGTAGGGACAGGCAAGGATGCAGTACTTGCAGCCAATGCACGTGCCGTAGTCAACCATGACAACGCCGTCCGGACGCTTGTAGGAGGCTCCAACGGGACAGACCCTTACACAGGGCGGATTGTCGCAGTGCTGACACGCCACGGGCAGAAAACTCCTGCTGAAATACGGATAAGTGCCCACCTCACGCTCATCAATGCGATTGTAGTATTCAGGAATCTCCAGAAAGTTCTGATTCTGACATGTGATCACACAGGCGTAACACCCAACACACCTGGCCGGGTTGATCACCATGACCCATTTATGGCTTTTCTCTTGCGTCATATCTTTTTCACCTTGACGATGACCTCTGAGCTCATGACGTGTCCCACGACGGGGTCAAAGTGCGTGTTCAGAAAGTCGTTAAAAGATGGTCCGATGCCGTAGGCGTTCTTTAACGCCTGCGAAAATATCCCATACCCGCTTGGCAGCCACACCGCCGATGGATGTATCCCCTCGGTGAGCCTGACCTTGACAACGCCCTTGCCAAGCTCGTTCTCTATGACGACCATGTCGCCGTCCTTGATGCCTATACGTTGCCCGCGCCGGCTGTTCATCCACAGACGCAGGAGGTTGTAACGGATGCTCAACTGCATCAGTATGGCGATGTTGGCGGTCATCGAGTGTGTGGCAACGGACTGCTTGCCGTGAAGGAGCCTGAAGGAGTGCGGGTCGTTCTTATCGGGGGACAACAGAGGCTCCTGCCAACGCGGCAGGGGATCGATTGACCAGCCGGACAGGCGTTTGGAATATATCTCCACCTTGCCTGATGGGGTCTTACAGGGCTTAAAGCCCTCCACCCAGTGCGGCCCGACTTCAACGACGCCCTCTTTCCTGAGCGTCTCCAGGGTCACGCCAAGTGGTTTCAGACGGAGGTGGTTGAGTTCCTCGTTTGTAAAGTTAAAGTATTTCTCTATGCCAACCCCCTTGGATATCCCCTTGAGGATGTCCAATAACGGTTTGGTGTTATGCATTGGTGGTACGACCTGTTGTGTAATGGTCAGTTGAGCCACCTTTGCCGAGTGTACGGTGTCCACGCTGTCATCGCGCTCAAGGAAGAATGACTCCGGCAACACGTAATGCGACAACGCTGCCGTCTCCGACATCACACAGTCGATGGTCACCAAAAGTTGCAAGTTCCTGTAGCCGGCGATGACGCGTTTGGGATTGGGGTTGGTTCTGGCCGGGTTTGAGTGATAGACAAAGCCCGCCTTCAGCACGCCGGAGATTGCCAGCTCCGGTATTGCATGTGAGATGCCGTCGGAGTACGACCCCGCTGGATATCTGCCCGGGATGCCTGAACCATCGGCCTTTGGAACCTTGGGGATATCGGGTGAGGGATGCCCGGCCTCTTTTAGTTCGCCCAGCTCCGGCCTCAACTGCATGTACAACCCACCCTTGCGCTCGTAGTTGCCAAGGAGTGCGTTGACGATGGCCACCGACCGTGCGGTCTGGAAGCTGTTGAGGTAGCCTGAACCATAGCCGCCGTGATACCCGCGGTGGATCAGCGATTTGGGGCGGTATGAGGCAAACTCCCTGGCGATGCGATATATGGTGTCCCTGGGAATGTCGCAGACCCGCTCCGCCCACTCCGGGGGATAGCTGATGATCTCATCGGCTAGCTTGTCAAAACCAACAGTGTGGTTATTGACAAACTCCTGGTCATAGAGGCCCTCCTCGATGATGACGTTGAGCATTGCAAGTAGAAATGCCAGGTCGGTGCCGGGTTTGATAGACAGCCACTCATTGGCAATCACGGCCGTTTCGCTGTGTCTGGGGTCTACGACGACGATCCTGGCACCTTTGTCTTTTGCGTGACTTAGTTCCTTCATTTGGCTGAGTTTGATGCCGCCAACAGGGTTTCTGCCAACGATTATGATGTACCGGCTCTCCCACATGTCGTTGTCGGGGAGGCCGCCGTAGGTTGTGTTAAATGCCGCATTGCGTGCCGTGTAACACGTGGAGCCGTGCGAGCAGGTGTTAGGTGAACCAAGGGCGTGCATGAAACGAAACGGCAGCGCGGCATTAGCCATCGGATACTGCAACCAAAAGACCGACTGCGGCCCGTGCTCCATTATTATGAGGTTTAACTGCACCGCGATCTCCTTAAATGCCTGCTCCCACGTGATTGGCTCATACGTGCCGTTGTCGGTTCGCTTTAGAGGTTGTTTCAGGCGTGCAGGCGAGTACATCTCGTGTATGTATCCGTGCCCGCGTGGACAGACGGAGCCGCCGTTGTTGTGTGTCTTGGGGTTGCCCTCTATCTTCCAGATGCGGTTGTCTTTTACGTAGACGTAGATGCCACAACGGTTTGCGCCGCAGCCATGACACTGCGTGGGAATCCTCTTTATCTCCGCCGACTTGTAGCTGTTTTTGCGCCACCAGTTGAATCCAAACAAACTGTTGATGGCAACCGTCGCCCCACCAACTCGCTTGAGGAAACTACGCCTGCTTATCTTGTCTCGCTGCATCATAAGCTCCTATGGCAATCTGTTCTATTTTGCAGTCAAATGATATCTGTCAGGATGTTCAAGGATATCTACAGACAAATCAACGTCCAGTTCAGGCCAATAGAGGTGACGGGAGTGTTGTAAGACAACGCTCACGATCCGGCTAACCCTCGTGTCTTTAAACCCAGGACAAAAAATATTCCCTGTCTTTAAGGTAAAGCCATATCCCGTTCAAAGAAAAATTTGTAACCTCAACATCCAAAATACTTATGTGCCTTCTTTGACTATTATACCACAATACCGTCACGGTAAATTTGTTCTACGTTATATAGCAAATTTAGATTGGATTAACTACAAAATTCACGGCACTTTAATGGGGTCAAGGGGACTGGTCCCCTTGCTGGGGGTTGAAGGGGGCGCGGAGTCGCCACTTTCTTTCCCTTCTTCTTCTCTTCTTCCTCCGCCTTCTCCCCCGCTGCCGAATGCCGCCAGGACTTCGCTGATTACGTTGCAGTAGGCGTTGATGTATTTGGGGGAGACGTGCACGATCTCGACGGCCTTGACGCCTGCCTGCCTGGCGATGTAACCGGCTAACTTTGTCGTGAGATGATTACGCCTGAGGGAGCGCTCGGTGTCAGCCTCAAGGAAGAATGCCTCGATGTATAAGACGTCCGCATCTTTGGCAAGGGCGATGGCCTTGTCGATGTTGTCCTGTGTGGGTGAGATGTCGGTGATGTAGCACACCTTCTGACCCCTTGCTATGAGAACCAGGCAGCGAAGTTCCTCCAGGGTGTAGACCCTGTTGTTGAGGACAAACTCCTGTGTATTGTCGCCACTGCGGATGGCCGCCTTGAGGGTGTTGAGCCAGGGGCCAACGGTAAAGCCGCGTTCATCGAGGAGGGCCTTGTTGACGTTTATGTGGAAGTCCTCCCTGAGGCTGTAGCCCAACACCGGGATGCCGTGGTCAAAGCCGCAGGCCTCCACGGATATGCCGTCGTATGAGAGTATCTCAGGGGTTTTCGGGAGGGTGGGTCTGTCCATGCGACAAAACCCCTCCTGTGCGTAAAAGCTCGCCCTCAACGCCTCGGAGTCGGTCAGTTCGCAGACCTCGACCTTGAGCGGATACTGCTTGATGAGGTTCCACGTAAAACCTTTCAGCTTGCTCTGGACGGCCTCGATGATCCCCTCCGGGCCATAGATGTTGACGGGTGTCTCTCTGCCCAGGAGACAGCGGACCAGCGGGTCAAAGCCTATGAAGTGGTCAATGTGCATGTGGGTGACAAAGACGTTTACGATCTTCTGCACCTCCCTGGCTGACAGGGCCGATATGTCGCCCAGGTCAAAGGTAAAGGCATGGCTCTGACGCCTGAACCGCACAAACAGAAGCGGATCGTTAAACGGGTCATTGAGCACCCTGCAAAAAAAAGTCGTCTTCACGTCTAAAGAAAGAAAGGAAAGAGGAAAAGACAAGGAGGGCGGCTCCGCCCCCTCCTTGACCTCCCCCGCAAGGGGGCCAGCCCCCTTGACCCCATTATTAGCAATCCTTAATCATTAAAAATTCTTACACCATCAATTATAACACACACCCTCAATGTACTGCTGCCTAAGGCTTGCAACGGACAGGGCAATTGCATTTGAACAAAGGGGACAAAAGGAGGGGCAAGAGCCACCCCGTCCCCCTTCTCTTGTCGTAATCTACTTAAATATCTGCCAATCGCTGTCGGGGACTAACCCTACCTGCTTGCTGCCCTGGATGGTGTATCCGTTCATGAACCAAATGTAGATCAGTCCGTTTTGTGTGTTTTGCCAGAGGATGTCGCTCTTGCCGTCGCCGTTGTAATCGCCGACGTCCTTGATCTTCCAGTTCAGGTCTGCCACCGTTG
>JADGAE010000051.1 GCA_015232165.1 Nitrospirota bacterium | reverse complement strand
GGTGGACAGGGATGTAACGGGCTATGGCATTGAGCAATGGTGGCAGGCCGATATACCGGACTTTGAACACTGCAGGGTGAAACGGTTCCACAACGGCGAAGACACCGTTGCGGGCGATCCTGAGACCTGGTTTTCCGTAACCAAGCACGCATATGACGCACCACCAACACTGCCGGAGATATTGCGGCAGTGGGTTGCCCCTGCAACCAACCCCACTCAAAGGCCACAACCCCTGTTGTCACCAAGCCAGGACGGACACTTCAACGATGACCTTGAGCGTCCGGAGGCCCTGGCCGAATACATAGAGCAACTGTGGACCCCCTGGGCTGAAGGTGTCTTACCCCAACACGGGGCAAATGCCATCTATGACCGTTTGTTTGACCTTCGGCAGCGACTCAACACGGAGGGTGACCGCCTGGAGATCATATGGGGACACCTGTTTCTGTCCTGGAGGCACCAGGAATGTCCTGGAGCAATAAAGAACCAGGAGTGTCCTGGAGCAGGAAAGAGCAGCGACAACAGCACGGTATATCACCCCCTGGTGCTCACACCAATGAACCTGAGCTTTGACCCCAATAAACGCACCATCACCCTCACGCCGTCTCAGACCACACCAACAAAGATGGACATAGGCTGTTTGATGGACCTGTCTTACCCAAACAAGGCCGAATTGACGACCCTGGTAGAGGCAACAACCCTAGACACCGGTAATGGCGCCGGCAGAGACCTCGATTGCTGGGATAACCTTGCAATGAGGCACATGGCTTCAAGGATCACGGGACTACTCAGCAGTGCCGCCGCCCTCAACGTTAACCTGTATGAGGACGCCGCCCTGGCACAACCGGCCTTGAGGGATGAGCCTACTATTTATAATGCCCCCGTTATATTTGTCAGACGCCGGACGCTGCGCCTGTGGGTGGATGACGCCGCCAAGGTGATTGAGGCAATAGCCTCCGGCAACGAGATACCTTTTATAATACGCGCCCTGTTAGGGGACAAACCGCCACCTACTGATGAAACCGCAAACAACGACATGGATGGCGGTGAGCTATTACTTCCGCTGCCATTTAATGATCAACAGCAGGAGATGATAAGGAAACTGACAGACCACTTTGGCATCCTCGTCCAGGGTCCCCCCGGCACCGGCAAGAGCCACACCATAGCCAACATAGTCAGCTCGCTGCTGGCACGTGGCAAGACGGTACTTGTAACGAGTCAGACGGAAAACGCCCTCAGGGTCTTGAGGGACTATCTACCCGATAGTATAAAGAGCCTGTGCGTCAGCCAACTGGGCAACGACACAGAATCCAGGAAACAACTTAACGAGGCAATAGAGTCAATCGGCAGGCAGTATCATCAGCAAAACGACTCCCTTGCCGAGGACAACGTTCAACGCATATTGAAGGAACTGGCAGACCTGCGGCAGGAGCATGCACGGCTTGTTAATCAGTTGAGACAGTGGAGCGAGCTTGATGCAAGTGTCATTACCGTAGACGGCGTGACGCTAACGGCGCTGGAGGTGGCAAAGGAGTGTTTGGAGCATCAGGAACAATTCAACTGGTTTGTCGATGCCTTATTGCCGCAGACGGAGCCGCCGCTTACCAGTGTACAACTGGCACGGATGTGCAACGCTATACGGGATATATCACAGCAAGACAGGTTGGCCTCATTGCAGTGCCTGCCGCAATTGAATCAACTCATGTCTGCCGAGGATTTTCGCATAGCCGTCGCAAGACTGCACGGCCTTAAGCTGTTGGCCTCAGAGACAAAGGATTTACGGCAGACATGGGGGCGACAACTACAGCGGGCAAGCCGGCAGGATATAAGCGCCGCACAGGTACTGCTTGAGGAGTCGTTGTCTTGTCTTAACGGGCTTACGGAGCCGTGGCAGATGGACATCCTTCAACGGATATCGACCATGGAGAGTCAGGATGGCCTGTGGAAGGACTTGCTGATAAGGCTAAAGTCCCTATTTGATGGCGCCATGCTGTTATTTAAGACCGCCCGGGGCTATAGGATTGTGCATGATGAGGCCATCCCTGCCAACATGGATGTCATGGCCGCCCTGGAAGGGCTACGGATGCTCCTAAGTACCGGCAAGGACCCTGCGTCGTGGTTGACACGCTTGACCATGTCAAAGACCATGCGGTTTGTGTATGATACGCTCAAGGTCGATGACTTGCCCTTAAACACGGTCGATAAGATTCAGGCTGCAAGGGCGTACTTTAAGTACAGGCAGGGGCTTGAGAAGATCAGCGTGTTATGGGAAAACGCCCTTGTCCCTGTGGGCGCTCAGGCCATAAAGGCATCCGTTGCCATGCAGTTGGTCGATGTTGAGGCAGGCATTGGCAAGCTCGCCGCCATACTACAGTGCAAGGAGAGGTTCCATGACAGGGTCAGGTCTGCCTTGCAGGGCCTTGGATTGACTAGGCAGTTGCTTTTTCATAAACCGGAGATGCTTGCCCAGTACGTCAAGGTGTTACGGGGGCAGATTGCCGAAATTGATCGAAGGAATATAACCGACCATCTCCTGCGACAAAGGCTCTACTACAGGGAGCAGGCCCTTCAGGACAACGCACATGAATTGTGGCTATCGCTGGCCGGGGCCATTGATGACCTTTCGGTTGAGCAATACCGGCGGCACTATGAAGAGGTCGGGCGATTGTTGGACGTGCAGATGCAGGTTGACGTACTCGATGAACTGTCCCGGATGCTCAAGCTGGTGGCCCCCCACTGGTACAACGTACTTGAGGAAAAGGCTGTCGAGATGGGTGCACAGGCCATTGACCCAAACTGGCAGGGTGCCTGGAGGTGGCGTCGTCTCAATGCGTGGCTGGAGCAACTTCACCAGCGCCGGTCCGTTGAGGACCTCCAGGATAGCCTCAAGCGCATACAGCAACAGGAGAGTGAACGTATCACCCGGTTGGTAACCGAGATGGCGTGGCAGAGGCTCAAGATAAGGGATGACAGTTACCGGGCATTAATGGCCTGGGCAGGGGCAATGAAGAAGTATGGCAAGGGCACGGGGAAATATGCCGGCGAGCACCTGTCTGATGCGGCCAGGGCAATGGTTGGCGCCATTGATGCCGTGCCGGCGTGGATCATGCCACTGCACGGGGTGGTTCAGTCTTTTCCGGCCAGGGCCGGCGTCTTTGATGTGATTATCATAGATGAGGCCAGTCAGTGTGACCTGCGTGCCTTGCCGGTCCTCTTCAGGGCAAAAAAGGTGCTGATAGTTGGCGATCCCGAGCAGATCAGCCCATCAAACATCGGTATTGACAGAGAGAAGTGCAGCGGTCTGTTGCAGAAGTACCTGTGGGACGTTGACCACAAAGAGACCTTCAGCATAGACAACAGCATCTACGACATATGCAAAAGCGTCCCGTCGCTGAACAGGATATTGCTGACTGAGCACTTCCGTTGCATCCCCGAGTTGATAGCATTTAGCAATGCCCTGTGTCCGACCTACGAGGGCAGGCTCCAACCCCTGCGCATACCCAACCCCAACGACATGCTTGTCCCCGCCATAGCCACGGTGTATGTCAAGGACGGCTTCAAGGCCGGCAACAACATCAACGAACCGGAAGCCAGCGCCTTGGTAGAGCAGTTGCTAAGGTGCTGTCGTTCCGAGCAATACGGAGGTAACGGCAATCGCCTCAGAACGATGGGTGTTATATCGCTCCTTGGACAGGGGCAGGCAAAATACATCTACAGGTTGATAGCCAACCGCCTTGACGAGGCCGAAATAGACCGACGCCGGATCATCTGTGGAGATGCCTATGCCTTTCAGGGCGACGAGCGGGACGTGATGTTTCTTTCGATGGTAGTGGCACCCAACGCGGCGTTTTCAGCGCTGACCAAGGACTCGGACAGGCAGAGGTTTAACGTGGCCTGCAGCAGGGCGCGCGACCAGGTGTTCTTGTTTCACAGCATTGCCCTGGAGGATGTAAGCAATCCCGAGTGTGTTCGTTACAGGTTGTTGCAGCACTACCTGAACCCAAAGCAGCCGCAGTTGGTCAACACCCTGGAGGAGTTGGAGAGTTTGGCCGAGAGCGTGTTTGAGCTTGAGGTGGGCAGGATGATTATCGAGCGCGGGTACAGGGTCATAGCTCAGTACAGGCCGTTTCTCAAGGACCACAACTACCGGATCGACCTGGTCGTTCAGGGCGAAAACAGTCGGGTTGCCGTTGAGTGTGACGGAGACCGGTGGCATGGCCCGGATCGGTGGCAGTACGATCACCGTCGGCAGTGTCAGTTGGAGCGGGCCGGGTGGAAGTTCTGGCGCATAAGCAGCAGCGCCTTCTACCGCGACAAGGAAAAGGCTATGGCCGGCCTCTGGAAATTCCTCGACGCGGAAGGAATCAAAGCAGAGGGAGAAAGACAAGAAAAAAGAGTTGAAATTTACATTGAAACATTAACAGATAAAGAAAAGAAACAACTTGTAAGCAATGCCAAATGTACTTAGGGTAGGTTCTTATAGATTTTTCTTTTACTCTTCAGATGGTAGTGAACCTAAGCACATCCACGTTGAATGTGATGACAGGATTGCAAAGTTTTGGCTGAAGCCTGTGAGATTGCAACATAGCATAGGATTTAATACAACGGAGATAAGTAAACTCCGCAAAATTATAAATGAAAATCATTCAAAATTACTGGAGGCATGGAATGAATACTTTGGCGCTTGAGTTAAACACAACACTTGCTGTAAACGTAGTCGTAACAGATGACTCATTAATCGTGGATTTGAGTGATGGGAGGACTATCTCCGCACCTATAGAATGGTTCCCAAGATTAGTGCATGCTACAATAGCCCAACGAAACAACTGGAGGTTAATAGGTAGAGGTCATGGCATTCATTGGGAAGACATTGATGAGGATATTAGTGTTGAAGGATTACTGTTGGGTAAGAAATCTCACGAAACTCAGTCTTCACTTGAAAGATGGCTGAACGGTAGAGATGGCATTTGGCACGGCTAAACTATGGGCACATATGGTAGACTCCAACCCCTGAGCATACCTAACCCCAACGACATGTTTGTCCCTGCCATAGCAACGGTGTACATCAAAGACGAGAGCAACGTCGCCAACCGCCTTGACGAGGCCGAAATAGACCGACGCCGGCTCGTCTGTGGAGATGCCTATGCCTTTCAGGGCGAAAACAGTCGGGTTGCCGTTGAGTGTGACGGCGACCGGTGGCATGGCCCGGAGCGTTGGCAGTACGATCACCGTCGGCAGTGTCAGTTGGAGCGGGCCGGGTGGAAGTTCTGGCGCATAAGCAGCAGCGCCTTCTACCGCGACAAGGAAAAGGCTATGGCCGGCCTCTGGAAATTCCTCGACGCGGAAGGAATCAAACAAGGAGGATAAATAATGTTTTCAAAGAGGGTAACAAGTCTTGCAGGTCTTCTGACGGTGGTGGTGTTTCTGTGCGTGTCATGTGCCTCCGAACCGCCTGTGCGCAAAGACGGTGTTGGCGGACAGGAGCGGTTCTATACGGGACAACAGGCACAGATCGTTGACCTATTACGGGAATCAAACGAGGCACGGCTAAATAACAATTTTGACAAGGCCCTGGCCAAGGCAAATGAGGCACTGGAAAAGAGCAAGGCCGTCAAAGACGACGTCATGCGTCTGTCATGCGGCTTTTGGATCATGACGATCCTTTCGGATACGGATACACCTGGAAACCTTACTGATTTCGTTCCAAAGGAACTCTTGATAAGTGATAGATTCGAGGCCTTGTTCTATGGCTATCTGCTTGTCATGTACGATATAAACGCCTTTGACTTACGGGGTAAAGACCCCTCGGGGGTGCTCTTTGGTTCCATGCCGGGTAATGATATGCTGAAGTCCGGTAGCGTACTTGTCGAAGAACTCAAAAAGGCAGGCGAAGTTAAACTTGCCGACCTGGTTGACACCCTGTTTAAATCCTACACGGCCTTGCTCAAGGCCTCCAAAGACAGAGACGGCGACAAGGTCAATGACTACATCCGTAAGGTGATTGATTCTTGCGATAAGATTACATTAATGGCGGATGACCCCAAATTGCTTGAGAGGGACAAGACCGGGGCGTTCTTTATGTCCAGGATGTTTGCGATGTTTATTAAGTTGCCGGTGGCTGGAGTTGACAGAGACACGGTGGCTTATGAAAAAGTCGCCGGGAAATATGCCAAGTTCATTGCCGGCGTTATGCCTAAATAGGGAAGGAGGATTTTGAAAAAATCAAGATGTTTTATACTAAAATGACTACGCTCTAACCTGTCAACCAGCCCTTTACGGGGTCAAGGGGGCTGTGCTCCCTTGTGAGGGGGTCTGAGGGGGAGCAAAGCTCCCCATTCTTTTTTTCTTCTTCCGGTCAAATGCGATAGCCCTGTGTGGGTACCTTGACAATAATAATGCAGCCTAGTAGTATATATATTGTTGGAAGCAATGAAGCGACAGA
The DNA here is from genome assembly GCA_015232165.1 of Nitrospirota bacterium. Lineage (GTDB taxonomy): Bacteria > Nitrospirota > Thermodesulfovibrionia > Thermodesulfovibrionales > Magnetobacteriaceae > Magnetobacterium. Next base: position 3,283 of record JADGAE010000051.1, on the reverse strand, counting down.
TTGCCATTGGAGATATACATGGCTGCCATAGTCTTGTGGTTGACCTGGTCGAGGACGTTATAAGATTCGACCCTGTCACTGACCAACTGATATTTATCGGTGATTACATAGACAGGGGCGATAAGAGTATGCACGTGGTGACCTACGTTGACGGTCTGAGGAGAAAGTATCCGGAGAACATAGTCCTGCTGATGGGTAATCATGAGCTTCTTGCCCACAGTGCGTTTACGACCAGACATAGCAATCACGTCCAGTTGTGGTTCATAAACGGCGGCATCAATACGATAAACAGTTTTGGTAACTACGAAAACGCGCAAAAGCAACTGCTACCCTTTATCGACACGCTCCGGTACTACTATGAGACCCCCACCCACATCTTTGTCCACGGCGGCATCCCAATGGGCGAGACACTCCAGAGCGCCCAGCCAAAGGCCCTGTTGTGGGACAGAAACTACGACCGATACAGGGGGAAACCAATTATCGTAGGACACACGCCACACAAGAGCGTCACCAAGTACAAAAACGCCGTTGCCATAGACACGGGGGCCGTTTATACCGGTAAGCTCTCGGCCTACGACCCCATCAACGATTGCATTTACGAGGCGGTAGACCTCGACAGTCGTCAATCGGTCAAAAGGTAGATTGACGCTGTTTTCGCTGCTTAACGTCGACGGCAACGCCAGGGCCGGGCTGCTCCGGGTCGGTCAGTGGAGCCTGCCAACCCCAATGTTTATGCCGGTGGCAACGCAGGGCACGGTCAAGGCCATGACCCCGTTGGCACTGAGAGAGGTTGGGGCGGAGATCATCCTCTGCAACACCTATCACCTTTACCTGCGTCCGGGGCATGATGTGGTTGAGGCAGCGGGCGGACTGCGGGGGTTCACCTCCTGGGACGGTCCCATACTGACCGACAGTGGCGGGTTTCAGGTATACAGCCTCTCCCCGCTGAGAAAGATAAAGGAGACCGGGGTACAGTTCAAGTCACACATTGACGGCTCAACCCACTTCATAGGCCCCAAGGAGGCAATGCAGATACAGCGTGCCCTCGGGGCTGACATCGTCATGGCCTTTGACGAGTGCCCGCCATACCCCGCCACCTACGAATACGTCCTTGGCTCCCTGCAGTTGACCACTCGCTGGGCAAGGCAGTGCAAGGAGGCACACGATGGGCAACAACTGCTCTTTGGGATCATCCAGGGTGGTGAATACAAAGACCTTAGGCTTCAAAGTGCCTCGGAACTAAAGGCACTGGACTTTGACGGCTATGCCCTTGGCGGGGTCAGCGTGGGAGAACCAAAGGACATCATGTACGACATCGTTGGTTACATGGCCCCGGAACTGCCACAGGACAAGCCCCGCTACCTTATGGGCGTTGGTTTCCCGCAGGATATACTGCACGCCGTAGAGGCCGGTCTGGACATGTTTGACTGCGTTATCCCCACCAGGACCGCCAGACACGCAACCCTCCTGACACACTCGGGCAGGATAACCATCAAGGCACAACGCTACAAAAACGACCCCGCCCCACTTGACCCACAATGCCAGTGCTACACCTGCAAGAACTTCTCACGCGCATACCTCAACCACCTCTTCCGCGCAAAAGAGATACTGGCCATCACACTAAACACGATCCACAACCTCCACTTCTACTTCGAGTTCATGAGAGATATCAGGTCGGCAATCACTCAAAACAGGTTCAAAGAGTTCAAGGCTCAATGGCTAAAGAATTTCAATAAATATGTGAACACGACATAAAGCAATTACAACGGTAAGCTTTTTTTGTTGCCGTAGTCAAGTGGACTGCCAAGTTACGTTACCACTTTCAAGCAGGGATTCCATAACCAAATACACACGGGTGTTTTTTGCTTGTTTTATAGCAGATTTACCTTGAAAATACATTTTCATAGGCTGGGGTGAATATGACTCCTATTAATGAAGGTTTCGATTTGATTGTAGCGTGTTTGTAAGTACCCGGACAAAAGTTTTGTTACTGTAAATATTTCTGTGATGATAGAGGGTTAAGTTTTATGGGGTCAAGGGGACTGGTCCCCTTGCGGGGGGTTCTGAAGGGGGGCGGAGCCGCCCCTTTTTTTTTTTGAAACGTACTATACATATCATCACCGGATTTTTTACAGCAAGAAAGTTTTTTTTGGTTCTGTCTCATTCTCATATGTGGCCTCTCACTCACCCCTCCCATAAAGAGAGGGGGATTTGTGCCAATATCTCTGCATAGCCTTAGTCTCCCTCTTCCTGTGGAATGGAATAGAAGGGAGGGGTACCCACTTCGCCTCTGTCTTTTTCAGCGGCCTTGCCGATACTCATGATCATGTTGTCCTTGCCGACGTCCATGAGCTTTACGCCCTGGGTGTTACGGCCGGTTACGGAAATGGCACTGGCCATGGTCCTTATGCTCTTGCCGGACTTGGTCACTACCATTATCTCATCCTCATCCCTGACCTGTATAAGACCAACCACCTTGCCACCCTTTTCCGTCACCTTTATCGATATAACCCCCTGCCCGCCACGACCCTGAAGCGGATAATCCTTGAGATTGGTGCGCTTGCCAAAACCAAACTCAGTCACATTCAACAACGTCGTCTTGTCCTCAACGACCTCCGCCGAAACGACCTCGTCGTCCTTTTTGAGCCTTATGCCCTTGACCCCCCTGGAGGCCCTACCCGTTGAACGCACGTCTTCCTCGTTGAAGCGTATGGCATGTCCCAGGCACGTGCCAATCAGCACGTCCGATTGACCATCGGCATAGCGCACGGCCATCAGCTCATCGTCATCGTCTATGCTGATGGCAATGATCCCCTTGCCTCGCGGGTTACTAAACTCATTGAGCAAGGTCTTTTTAACGATTCCCTTCTTGGTAAACATGATCAGGTAGCCCTTGTCAAACCCCTTGATCGGAAGGGCCGTTGCTATGGTTTCACCCTGTTGCAGTTGCAGGAGGTTGACTATGGCCTTGCCCTTGGCAGCCCTGCCGGCCTCAGGTATCTGATATATCTTCAGCCAGTACAGACGACCATAGTTGGAAAAAAACAGGATGTAGTTATGCGTGGAACCAATAAACAACTGCTGGACGTAGTCCTCCTCGCGTGTCTCCATGCTCGTCATCCCCTTGCCACCACGACGTTGCTGCCGATACTCCGACAGGGGGTTGCGCTTGATGTAGCCATTGTGCGAAACCGTTATGACCATCTCCTCCTCCGTGATGAGGTCCTCTATGGATATCTGCTGTATGTCCGAGACGATCTCCGTCCTGCGTTCGTCTGCGTAT
>JADGAE010000050.1 GCA_015232165.1 Nitrospirota bacterium | reverse complement strand
ACAGCGGCGCCAAGGACATCACAAAGGACTCGGCCATGGCAAAGACCTTTGCCACCGATGTGGCCATGAAGGTCACCACCGACGCACTTCAGGTAATGGGCGGCTCGGGCTACATGCGCGACTACCCCGTTGAAAAGATGATGCGCGACGCCAAGATTCTACAGATATATGAAGGCACTAATCAGATACAGAGAAACGTTATATGCCAGAATCTCATAAAAGAAGCAACCAGGCAGGGTAACAAGAAATGAAGATCGTTGTATGTATAAAGCAGGTACCCGATACTGCCGAGGTCAGGATAAATCCCCAGACCAATACCCTCATACGCGACGGAGTTCCAAGCATAATCAACCCCTACGACCTCAACGCTATTGAGGCTGCCCTGAACATAAAAGAAATGGAGAACGCCTCGGTGACTGTCTTGACGATGGGCCCGCCTCAGGCAGAGACCGCCCTCAGGGAGGCAGTGGCAATGGGTGCGGATGAGGCCGTGTTGTTGACCGACAGGGTCTTTGCCGGTTCGGACACGTGGGCAACGGCCTGTGCCCTTAGTGGGGCGATCAAAAAGATAGGCTACGACCTGATTATCTGTGGCAAGCAGGCTATAGATGGCGACACTGCCCAGGTGGGACCGGCCATTGCAGAGTTCTTGAATATCCCTAACGTGTGCTACGTCAGCAAGTTGGTATCATTAGGCAACAATACAATCACAGTGCGTCGGTTGATGGATGACGGCTACGATGTCGTTGAGGTCTCACTGCCGGCGTTGATAACCGTCGTCAGGGAGTTGAATCAACCGCGGCTGCCCTCACTTAAGGGTAAGATGAGGGCAAAGAAGCTCGAAATCAAGAGACTCACTCACACCGATATAGGTGTCTCACCCGGGGATGTGGGCGTCGATGGCTCCCCCACGCAGGTCAGGAACATATTTGCGCCGGAGGTCAAGAAGGACAGAAAGATGCTCCAGGGTACGCCGGATCATCAGGTGGAAGAACTTGTCGGGGCGCTGAAATCCATAAGGTGTATATAGGAAAGGGGGATGCACGGATATGCAGATCAAGGTAGATAACCCACTATGTAGCGGCTGTGAGAGCTGTGTAAGCTCATGCCCCTATGATGCAATAGTTATGATAGATGGCAGGGCTTTCATCAACGAGTACTGTCAGTTGTGTAAGGCCTGTTTAAATGTCTGCCCCGAGGGGGCAATTAAAGAGTACCGCGAGGGAAGCGGGATGGCGGCAACACTGCCCAATTGCAAGGGTGTGATGGTGTTTGCCGAGCAGCGTGACGGGCGACTTTCACAGGTAGCCTTTGAGCTTTTGGGCGTGGGGCACCAATTAGCCGACAGACTTGGTGTTGAGCTAAGTACGGCGCTCTTTGGCTGTACCGATTCAGAGGCCGCAGAACTTGTCAAATGGGGTGCGGATAAGGTGTACCTATGCAGCGATGAGACCCTACGGGTTTTTAATGACGAGCCTTATACGGAACTGCTTCACCGGTTGATCTTGCAACATCGCCCGGAGATCGTCCTTGCCGGGGCAACGGCCCTGGGGCGGTCGTTTCTGCCGCGCGTGGCAACGCGTCTGAGGGCAGGGCTTACCGCCGACTGCACCGCCCTGGAGATCGACGCCGACACCAGGAACCTGCTTGCCATACGGCCCGCCTTTGGCGGAAACATCATGGCCACGATCCTCTGCCCAACGGCCAGACCACAGATGGCCACCGTCAGACCAAAGGTCATGAAAAAGGGCTCCTATGACACCTGCCGAACCGGTGAGATCGTCAATGTCGCATCACCGACGACTACCGCCAGGACCAGGGTCGTCGATAGCATCAAGGACGACAGCCTGTTTACGATCAACCTCCAGGAGGCCGAGGTCATCGTCTCCGGCGGACGTGGCTTGGGCAACGCAAAGGGTTTTGATATGCTCAAGGAGCTGGCCGCGCTGGTCAACGGCACCGTGGGTGCATCCAGGGCAGCCGTGGATGAGGGCTGGATGCCCTACAGTCATCAGGTCGGACAAACCGGCAAGACCGTCTGTCCAAAGATATACATAGCCTGTGGCATCTCCGGGGCCGTCCAGCACATGGTGGGCATGCAGTCCTCCGATGTCATCATCGCAATCAACAAGAACCCTGAGGCCCCCATATTCAACATCGCAAACTACGGGATCGTTGGTGATGTCTATGAGATAGTCCCGTTGTTGATAAAAAAGATAAAAGAGGGTAAGGCGTGATGAGTAAGACAGCATTTGTAAAGACATGGATTCCAGCTTTCGCTGGAATGACAGGTAGGGAGTAATGGGTAAGGTAGCCTTTGTCTTTCCGGGTCAGGGCAGTCAGGCCGTTGGCATGGGGCGTGATCTGTATAATCAGTACGATAGCATAAAGGGGCTGTATCAGGAGGCCGGCGAGGCATTGGGTTATGATATTGGCAACATGTGCTTTAACGGTCCAAAGGATGCGCTCAACAGGAGCGTAAATACGCAGCCGTCCCTGGTGCTTACGAGCATTGCCCTGTATCGGGTCATACAAGACAGTGGCCTAACACCGTCAATGGTGGCGGGTCATAGCCTTGGCGAGTACAGTGCCCTGGTGGCAGCGGGTGTGCTCTCTTTGAGAGACGCCCTGGTGTTGACGCAAAGGCGCGGGGAGCTTATGCAGGAGGCCGTCCCCGAGGGACAGGGCCTGATGGCGGCCATCGTGGGGCTTGACAGACAAAAGGTAGAGCAGTTGTGTCAGGGAGTGAAAAGTGGTTATGTGGCCCCGGCAAACTACAATTGCCCCCAACAGATAGTTATCGCCGGTCTGAAGAAGGCCGTAGAGGAGGCCATAGAGGCCGCAAAGGCAGCCGGTGCACGGATGGCCAAACCCCTGGCCGTTAGCGTGCCATCACACTGTGAGTTGATGGCGGAGGCCGCCCAAAGATTAAGCGCCTTCTTTGAAAATGTCACATTTAATGCACCATCCATACCGATAGTCAACAACGCCGATGCCGCAGTCCTCAGCGACGTTGCGGGGGTCAAGGCATCGCTTCTGAGGCAGTTAAAGAGTCCCCTGTTGTGGGAGGACTCCATCAGGACTATGCTGCAGGCCGGTGTGGATACGTTTATAGAGGTTGGGCCGGGGACGGTGTTAAGCGGCCTCATTAAGCGGATAGACTCAAGTGTGGCCATTTACTCTGCCTCAGACCCCGCCAGTGTGCAGCGTGTATGTGCAGCGTGCAGTTGAATTGGTTGGGACTTTAAGATAGAATCACGAACGTGTATATAAAAAACAATAATGGAGGTTTAGTTTAGGATGGTCAAGATTTTTTATGATAAAGATGCCAATACGGGTGTCTTGAAGGACAAGAAGATAGTGATAATGGGTTACGGCAGTCAGGGACATGCCCATGCTAACAACCTCAGAGAAAGCGGTATGGACGTGACAATTGGTCTGCGCAAGGGCGGCAGTTGGAAGAAGGCCCAGGATGCAGGTTTTATGGTGATGACCCCTTCGGATGCGGCCAGGGAGGCCGACGTGATTATGATGCTGCTTCCCGATGAGTTTCAGGCCGACATATACAACGAGGAGATAGCCCCGTACATGCAGAAGTCCGTGTATCTGGCCTTTGCCCACGGCTTTAACATCCACTTTGGTCAGATAGCCCCCCCGGCACAGGCCAGTGTCTTTATGGTGGCACCCAAGGGCCCCGGTCATCTGGTGCGCAGCGAGTATGTAAAGGGCAGCGGGGTGCCTTGCCTGATCGCCATAAATCAGGACCCGGCCGGAAATGCCAGAGACATCGCCCTGGCCTATGCCTGTGCAATAGGCGGTGGACGGGCAGGTATCATCGAGACATCGTTCAGGGAAGAGACCGAAACGGACCTGTTTGGTGAACAGGTGGTGTTGTGTGGTGGTCTTACGGCCCTCATCCAGGCGGCGTTTGAGACCCTCGTTGAGGCCGGTTATGCCCCGGAAATGGCATACTTTGAGTGCCTGCACGAGGTCAAGCTGATTACCGACCTAATATACGAAGGCGGTATATCAAACATGCGTTACTCCATAAGCAACACCGCTCAGTATGGTGATCTCTCCCGCGGCCCGCGCATCATCAACAAAAAAACCAAAGAAGAGATGAAAACTATCCTCGATGAGATACAATCGGGGCAGTTTGCACGAGAGTGGATTCTGGAATGTAAGGCCAACAAGCCCGTCTTCAACGCCCTTACAAAGCGAGGACAGCAGCATCAGATAGAGGAAATAGGCGCACAGCTACGCGCTATGATGCCGTGGCTCAAAAAGGACCGCCTGGTAGATAAATCCAAGGCGTAACGTCTTTAAAAAAGAGTCTGAAACGATTGGTTAAAGGTTTTGGTAAGTGTGGGGGGGGGACTGCCCCTCCCCAAGTATTTACGTAGGCTTATGATAAAGTTAAATCTCATAGTTTTTATTTATATTATAGAGTTGTTATTATTATTTATAGGTCTGAGTGTATTTTACTATTTTAAGTATAAGAGCTATCTTGAGGTGGAGGCCATGCAGGAGATGGAGATGGAGGCGTTGCAGGACTTCCTGTTGCAACAGTTGCGGCAGACCCAAAAAGAGGTGGAAACAACCAACGAAAAAATGAAACAAAACCCCAAGATGATCCTTATAAAGGACCTGCAACTGCTCATGATTGACCACCTCAACGCCGTCGTCAAGGTCATCAAGAGTCAGGACCTCTGTAACCTGGAGCTGTGGGACAAGGCATTTGAGGGGTTTAAAAGGGTCATAAAAGAACAGGACGGCAAGATTGCAGTCCAGGAAAACGACTGCGATACGACCATACATAAGCAAAAGATACTCATATCGCTCTACAGCGAGGAACTGCAAAAACACGGTAAGATGATAACCAACCTTAAAGGATATAACGTGGTACTTATGGGCTATAAAGACACCATCTCCGGTATCCTGAACAGATTCAAGGCCATCATACAGCTTAACGCCAGGGTAAATGAGCGTTACAAGTCGGCGGCGGAAAAATCAAAGGTCGTACATGGTATGCTCAATGAGTTTGCTCACAGCGCAATGGAGCTTGAAAAGTACGTGACGATACTCGACATGGAGAACAATGCCCTTGATAAAAAAGTCAAGGAATTTGATACAGGCATAAGTAAGAGGAATTTTACATTTGAAGGATTACAATGAGAACCAAGGAAGAGACGCTTGTTGAGTTGAGGAGGAATATCCAGGAGGGCAATGAGCTTCCGGTAATGTCTCACACCATCAGCCTGGTCAGTAAACAGGCATCGCGCGAAAGTGACGCGACAATAACGGAGTTGACCGACACAATCCTGCAGGACTTTGCCCTGACAAACAAGATACTGAGGATGGTCAACACGGTGTACTACATAAATACGCAGCACAGCGGCAAGATTACAACGATCTCACGGGCGGTCTACATACTTGGTCTGGACCACATACGCAACGCCGCCCTGTCGCTGATGTTGTTTGAGAACCTGAAAGACAAGAACCTTGCACGTGAACTTCGCAGTGCGTTGATAAACAACTTCATAGGCGCGGTGGTATCGAGGAAGCTGGCATCAACCCTGGATAACAAGAAGGTGGAGGAGGCGTTTTTGTGCGGCATATTCTTTGACCTTGGCAAGATCGTGGCAACCTACTATCTGCCCACTGAGAGCAAAAAGGTCAGGGAATTGATGGCAAAGACCGGGGATGATGAAAAGAGGGCCTCCTACACGGTTCTTGGGATATCATACGAAAACCTCGGTATCGAGCTGGCCAAACAATGGCACCTGCCCAATCAGATAATACACAGCATGAACAGGGTCCCACAGACAAGCATCCCCAAACCAACAGAGGCGGAGGACGTGTTGAAGGCATTTGTGAGCTTTTCAAACGAGCTCTGTTACTTGATCACCAGGTCGGCCAACTCTGCCGAGATTTGGGATAAGGCGTTAGGCTCTCTTATGCACCGTTACAGGAACTGCTTTACCCTTGCAACGGCAGATATCACCGCTATAGTGACGGCATCGCTAAAGGAGATACATGAATACGCATCCGCCTATAACATTGAACTCAATGATGTTACTTTTATAAGGATGGCCAAGCAGTTGTTGAGTTTTACAAAGATAGAGAAACCGGAGAAATCCGAGGAGGGACAACCCCCTATGCCAGCAAAAGAAGAGAGTTATAAGGACATAGGTGGCATACACCTATTGGAGTGCAGCGTAAACATGGGTGGCGGGACGACAAAGGAGTCATCAGAGTCTTTGCTTCTTCGGGGCATTCAGGAGGTGGCAAACACCCTCATCGATGAATTTACACTCAACGATATGTTAAGGATGATCCTTGAGATCATGTTTCGCGGCCTTGGCTTTAAGCGTGTAATCATATGTATCAAGAGTCCGCGTGATAATATCATGGAAGCCAGGTTTGGCTTTGGCGACAACGTCTTTGTGATAATGAAGAACTTCCGTTTTACTATGGATGGTACCTCTGATGACGTATTTAATACGGCGATAAACAAGGACATGGACCTGCTCGTAAACGACATCAACGACAGACGCATAAAGCTGCGCCTTCCGCAATGGTTTGTGAGGCTTGTTGATGTGGAGACGTTTATCCTCATGCCGATCATAATAAGCAAGATGCCCATAGGTGTAATCTACATGGACAAAGACACGCCGGGAGACCTCAACATAAGCCCGACAACCCTGCGCTACCTCAAGACCCTCCGCGACCAGGCAATCCTGGCTATAAAATACAAACGCAAGTAGCTTGCGATGTATCTTCTTTATATTTCATGGTAAAAGAAAGAAGGAGGGCGGTTCCACCCCCTCCTCAGACCTCCCCCGCAAGGGGGCCGGCCCCCTTGACCCCATTTTACCATGCTTTTTTAAGAGGATACCTTGCGGTAATAAACATAAGGAGGAAGTACAATGAATATCAGTGCGGCAATCATTGATCAAAGACTCGTGGGCATCTGCAATGAGATCAGAGACCGTGCAAGGGATGAGTTGGGGATTGTTGATGAAGAAAGGCTTACTTCCTTGGCCTTTGTCTATTTGTGTGTTAAGACAATGTTGAATATGACCGATGATGAGGCGTTTGAATGTCTGACCGAAGGCGGAGGGGATTTTGGCATAGATGCGATCCATATCTCTGAAGAGCACGAAGGTGAGTTTCTCGTCAGGCTTTTTCAAGGGAAATACAAACGTAATCTTGAAGCGGACGCAAATTTCCCGGAAACCGGGATATTGAAACTTACTAACGCTATAGGATGTATTTTTGATCCGAGTTTACCGCTTAAGTATACCAACCCTTCTTTGACCGTTAAGGTGGAGGAGGTTCGTTCTCTTGTTAAGGATGGTTACATACCTCAGGTCAAGGTGTTTGTCTGCAATAACGGCCTCAAATGGAATGAGGTTGGCGAGGAATACATCCAGAGAGCTGCTTTTGTAGACCAGGTTAGTTGGGAACACGTCAATCATGATCACCTCTTGACAATCCTGCAAAGTACAAAGAAGGTCAATGACAATATTCAGCTTGCCGGCAGCATTATTACGGAAGATATTGAGTTTGTCCGGGTGCTGGTTGGCAGGATTGCAATAACAGAGATCGCCGGCCTAATAGACAAACATGGAGAACGTCTGCTGGAACGAAACATACGACGCTATCTCGGTCTTGTCGGAAACAGGGTTAATGAGGCAATCCGAGATACTATTAAAAATACGGAAGACTGTGGCAATTTCTATTTCTATAACAACGGTATCACACTTACCTGCGATAAATTCTCCTACAATAAGATGCAACGCGGAGACTACAAAGTACAAGTGGAAAACCTCCAGATAATCAACGGCGGCCAGACGTGTATGACTATCTTTAAGACCTTAAAAGATATAAAATACGAACAACAACCTTATGGTGCCTATGTACTGATCAGACTATATCAACTCCCTAGTGAGAACGAAGACCTTGTCAGCAATATCACATTGGCAACCAATAGTCAAAACCCTGTCGAACTCCCTGATCTACGGGCCAATGATAAAACGCAAAGGCGTCTTGAAACGGATATCGCTCAACTGGAGTTTTCCTATCGTCGCAAGCGAATGGACGCACAGGCAAAGTCAACGGAGATAACTTCCAGTGTGGCCGCTGAGGCCATCCTGTCAGTTTGGAGACAAAAACCTCATCAGGCTAAATTCTTTACCAGGGAGCATTTTGGAAAACTGTATAACACAATCTTCACGGATGATCTAACCGGTGTCCAAGTGATCATCGCAACCCTCATCTATCGTTACGCCGAAAACAAAAGGAAAAGACCACCGGAGGATGCCCCGCTATTTGTCCGCTATGCCTCATGTTTTATTGCCATGCAGATGGGAAAATACCTGTTACAGGACTTAGGAGGCAGCTTACAGGATTTGACACACAAAAGATTTGATGACTCCAGGCGATTATTTGAACGGAACGTGCAACAGTACTTTGAACGTGCCGTTGATGCAGTGGACAAGGCACTAAAAAAACTATATGCAGATCCACAACTGTCTGCTCAACAGCTTTCAGCAACGTTTCGTCGCGGCGATCTCATTGAGAAACTCAACCAGATTGACCGTGATAACAATCCAGTGATTGATGGACTTAAGCCTCGACGTCGTAAGGGACGTTAAGATATACCAGCGGGTTGGAGGATACCGGTTTTCATGCGATGCCCTCCTGCTGACGGACTTTGTTGGGGTCAAATACCCGCGGCGCATTGCAGACCTCGGGGCAGGCTCAGGGATCATCGGGATAGTCCTCGCCAGGCGCTTTGCAGACTCCCACGTCGAGCTGATAGAGGTCCAGGAGGAACCGGCAGCCCTCTGCGTCAAAAACATCGCCATCAACGAACTCAGCGACCGCGTGACGGTTGCCAACATCGACATCAGGGATGTATCCAAGCACATGCAGGCCAACACCTTTGACCTGGTGGTATCAAATCCCCCGTTCAGGAAGGTCGGCACCGGCAAACTCAACCCCTTTGAGGAAAAGGCCATCGCCCGACACGAGGTCATACTCACCCTCCCGGAACTGGTGCAGGCAGCCTTTTATCTGTTAAGGGGCAAGGGACGGTTCTGTTTCATACATCACCCCGGCAGGTTCATAGAGGTTATCGATGTCCTGGCAAGACACAGGTTCTCCGTGGCCACCGTCCGGTTCATTCACCCCGACGTCAACTCCGGAGCCGTAATGGTCCTCATCGAGGCCGTCAAGGAAGGCAACAGTCAACTGCTAATACAATCTCCACTACTACTGGGCACCTAAAGAAGAAATGGCAAGAACGTACACAGCGATGGCAGTCGACTACGCTTCAAAAGCCAAAGCGGTCCGCTCTTAAGACTGTCCATTTCCCAGCCTTGCCCCGACCAACATTGCCGCTCTCAACTCCGACACCCCTTACCCGCCGCCAACGAAATTGACAACCTCCACGGAATCGCCTTCTTTTATTTCGTGTCTCGGATATTCGGAGCGCCTGACGATATGCAGGTTCACCTCTACGGCCACCGCCTGTGATTGTACCCCGATGGCCTGAAGCAACTGCGCAACGCTACCGCCGCCCTCAAATACGAAATCATCGCCGTTTAACTTAATCCGCATGACTCTATTATCCGAAACCGCCGGAGAAAATGTCAACCGACGAAAAATTGCAGCCCTGTTGACAAGAGTTGCTGCAATTGAGTATCATTTTACATCTTAGCCAATCATTGCTGATTGAAAAATATTAGAT
>JADGAE010000049.1 GCA_015232165.1 Nitrospirota bacterium | reverse complement strand
GGGGGGCGGAGCCGCCCCTTTTTTTTTCTTGACCGGAGTTAACTCAACAGGCAATTTAATCTTTAGACCTGCTCAGGCGTGAAAACAACCTGCTCAACAGTGGTCTCTGTACCTCAATGGCACCGTGTGGACAGGCCTCGCTGCAACAGTAGCACCGGATGCACTTTTCGTAATCAAAGTGCAGCGACTTGCCGTCGTTTGTAATGGCCTTTGCCGGACAGATGTTGACACACTCGTTACAGAGCTTACAGAGCTTCTTGTTGCCGGCCGGTCTTGAGGTGAGGTTTTGTCTGACAATATTTCTGGTCAGCGACGGACCAAACACCAGGGAGGTGGTGGACGGCATGACAAAATCATTGATCTGTGTGATTGTGCCATCGACGTTGATGTCCCCAATTATCCCCAGTTTCCTGGCAACCTTGTTTGTGGGCAGCCAATCCGGTTGCAAACCGAGCATCCGACACACGGTGACATCGATCTCCAGTGCGTCGTTGGCACCCATCAACACACCCAACTGCCTTGGCGTTCCACCAGTGCCAGGGCCATCACCCTCCATGGCCAATATGCCATCAAGTATGTTTATGGATGGTCTCAGCATCATGTATATAGAGATCAGGCCTTCGGCAAAATGATCGCTGTTTTCGCCTATATTGAGGTGCCATTGTGGCTTTCTCAGGCCTACGACACAACCAAAGAGGTTTTTAACGGCAAGGGTCATACCCATCTGCATATGGGTCTTTAGCTTTGGCAGGTTTATGATGCAGTCTGCCTCAAGCGCCTCACGGGCAAGCTCTGCGACCTTTACTTGCAGACCGTCAACTGTCCTGCCCGACAGTGAGAAGTCTATCTTTACGCTATCAGTAAACTCGGCAAGCGTCACCTCCAGTCCACTGAGTGCATCCGCAAGGCCGGTCTCCCTGATAATGCGGCTGAATTTCCCGATACCAGGGCTGTCCATAACAAGCGGACGGGCACCCTTTTGCAGGACGTACTCAACAGCCGCACGCACAATCAGCGGATGGGTCGTGATGGCCTGCTCCACGGGGGCCGCCCGCAGGAGATTGGGCTTGATGAGGACCGTCTTCCCTGCGACTATAAAGCCGGTGTCTAAGGCGCTAAGGATATCAAAGATGTCATTTTTGAGACGTTTATATTCGTATGATGACTCTCTTGCAATCACTTTAAAAGTGTAACCTAAAAATAAAATTTATGCAATAGATTTTTATATAAATAACGGAGCATAAATGTTTAGAACATTAGGGTTAAGAATAATGGGATCAAGGGGACTTCTTCATGGCCGGGGCGCCTCGCCCCTCCCCTTGCGGGGGGGTCTAAAGGGGGCGCGGTAACGTCTCTGTGCGAGCGGAGTCGCCCCTTTTTTTTTTTTGAAACGTACTATACATATCATCACAGGATTTTTTTACAGCAAGGTGAATTTTGTAGTTAATCCAATCTAAACACGCTATACCTATGTATCAAATGCTATTGCCCTGTGAAAATAAGTGTTTACAACCCTCTTATGTCTATGCTATTATAATGGACGGTTTTTTTAGAGCCGGTAAAGCGTAACAATACAGTTAAGATAAACTTGAGACAAGGAGCCATAAAGGCAACCATTGACAGGGTAGTAAGTCTGCTCTTGATATTTTTCTTATTTCCCTTAATGCTGATAATTGCAACAGTTATTAAGCTGGACTCAAGGGGGCCTGTTTTTTTCTTACAGAGGCGCTGCGGTCTTGCGGGGGAGGAATTTCTGATGTACAAGTTTCGTACAATGATCCTGGGGGCGGATGGCTTCAAGGATACACTCTTAAGTGAGACCGACGGCCCCGTGTTCAAGATCAGAAACGACCCGCGCGTGACAGACATTGGACGGTTTCTCAGGCGCTGGAGTCTCGATGAGCTGCCTCAACTGTTAAACGTGCTCAAGGGGCAGATGTCGCTTGTGGGGCCCCGTCCGCTTGAGAGTGTCGAGATGCATGGGGATGACCACTGGCGTCAGGTGAGGCTTTCGGTTAAGCCAGGCATCACAGGGTTGTGGCAGATACACGGCAGGGACAGTTGCAGGTTCAGCGATTGGGTCAAATACGACCTGGAGTACGTGCAGAATATGTCGTTAGTGCTGGACCTCAAGATTCTTCTGGCAACAACGAAGGCCATCATAAGAAAAAAAGGTACCTGATGTGACTACTGCCGGGGGACTGATCACGGAGATGACTGTATTGGATGCCCTGCGGGAGAACGTCCTTAGACGTCCGCAACACAACTTCATCTATCACCACGACAGGGTGTTGACGTATGAGGATTTCTATCGGCGGAGTCTGGGTTTTGCGCAATTTCTGAGGGATTCGGGGCTTAGGGGTGGTGACATGGTCTGTCTGGTCATGCCGCGGGTGCCGGAGTTGTTGTTGGCGTTTTTTGCGGTAGTAATGGCCGGGGGGGTGCCGGTGCCGGTTAGTTACATGATGCCCGCTTCGGCTTATAATAGGCTTATACACTTACTACGCCCGGCCTTCATCGTAATACATGACAAGTTCCTGCACTCGCTGCAACCGGAGACCGATAACAGAAACAGTATTATCCTGGTTGGCAAACAACTGCCGGGACTTGTTGCCTTTGACAGCGTAAGCCGGCCCGTTACGTCTGCGCGGGAGTGTCCTGCCGCAGAAAGGAATCCCTTGGATGATGAGTGTGGCTGTACTACAGATGGCGCTCTGCTGTACCTCAACTACACAACCGGTTCAACGGGCAGCCCCAAGGGGGCGCTGGCCACTAACGACAACATCCGCATCAACACCCTTGCCGCTGTTGAGGCAATGGGGTTTACGGCGGAGGACGTTCACCTGTGTATGTTTGCCTCCTTTGCGCATCCGCATGAGCTTTTTGCGCGTGCCCTGTATACGGGGGCATCCGTGGTGCTCCTGGAGGAGATAAACCCGCGCACCATAGCCGCCGTGATCAAGAGACACTCCGTGACCGCCATGATGGGACTGACCCCGATGTATGAGATGCTCCTGGCACACTGCAAGGGGGTTGCACTGGAGAGTCTCAGGGTGGCAGAGAGCGGTGGGATGTATACCCCCGCGGCGACAATTGCCGGTTTCAAGGACACCTTTGGAACCCCGATACTGAGCGTCTGGGGCAGCACGGAGACCTCCGGCATAGCCGTTGCCAACACGCCGAAACACTACCGCATGGACGGCTCTATGGGCAGGGTCTGTCCGCATTACACGGTCAGGTGTCTGCGGCAGGACGGCTCCGAGGCCAACAGCGGCGAGGTCGGAGAGATGGTGTTTGAGGGACGGGGCGTTGTAGCGGGATTTTACGAAGCCCCTCAGACATCCGGAACCTATACCCAAGTCAATACATTTCACAGCGGAGACCTCGTATACAGGGACGACGAGGGATACTTTTACTTCGTTGAACGACGCAGCGGTCTCATCAAGGTGGCCGGTATCAAGGTCTATCCGTTGCAGATAGAGATAGCGCTGTGCCGGCACCCCGGTATAGCGGAGGCCGCCGTGATTGGAATGGCCGATAAACTCAGGGGGATGGTACCAAGGGCCTTTGTTGTCCTACGGGATGGAGTATACTTAAGCGAGGGTGACATAACAGCCTTCTGCAAGGCAACAATGGCAGCCAACATGGTCCCAAAAAAGATAGACATCCTCTGTGAGCTGCCCAAGATCGGTAGTGGCAAGGTTGATAAAAAAGCCCTGGAGGTTTTATAGCGCGTTTAGATTGTGTTCAATACAAAGAAAGAATGGAGGGCTTTGCCCAATTGAGCCGGGGGTCGCCGACCCCTCCCTCAGACCCACCCACAAGGGGAGGGGCGGGGCGCCCCGGCCACGAAGAAGCCCCCTTGACCCCATTAAAGTGCCGTGAATTTTGTAGTTAATCCAATCGAAATTTGCTATAAAATAAAAAAGTGTAGATAAAAACAATGACAGATACCTCTGTGGGTCAGGGCAAATGCATAGCCTGTTCTTCCAGCAATTGGGCAAACTCCTCTGCGGGTATGGCCTTGCTGATCAAAAACCCCTGAACCTCGTCGCAGTTGAGGCTGCGTAACACCTCCAGTTGGTCGTTGGTCTCCACCCCTTCGGCTATTACCTTTAGGCGGAGATTGTGGGCCATATCTATGATGGTCTTTACAATTGTCAGGTCATCGGGGTTGGTCGTAATCTCCTGGATGAATCCCTTGTCTATCTTTAGCTTTTTAAACGGCAGGTGCTTCAGATAACTCAATGACGAATACCCTGTGCCAAAATCATCTATCGTCACAAGGACTCCCATATAGCTGAATTGTCGTAACATTGCTATTGTGTTATCGAGGTTTTGCATGCAGAAGCTTTCTGTAAGTTCAAGCTCCAGGTGTTGAGAGTTTAACTGTGTATCATGGAGGATTTTTAGCACCACATCTACCAGGTTGTACTGCCTGTGTACCTGTTTCAGGGAGACGTTGATCGCTACAATAACGGGCGGTAACCCCATACCCTGCCATACCACGTTTTGCATACAACTGTTGTGCAGCACCAACTCACCAATTGGTACGATCAGCCCCGTGTCCTCCGCCAACGGGATAAAGGAATTTGGATAGACCAGCCCCATGACAGGATGCTGCCAACGCACAAGTGCCTCTGCTCCGATAATCCTGCCGCTCTTGATGTCTATCTGCGGCTGATAGTGGATTACAAACTCGTTGCGCTCAACGGCCAGACGCAGCTCATTCTCCAACTTGAATCGCTCACTCATAGAGGCATCCATATCACGGTTGAACCGGAGACATCCCTTTCTGCCGCCGATTTTGACGTGATTCATGGCCGTCTCGGCACAGTTCATAAGCCCCTCGGCGCTGTCTGCATCATCGGGATAGATGCTTATACCAAGACTGGCGGTTGCACTGTAATTGTTCCCGCCGAGGTCAAAGTGCTCACTCAGGGAGCTTAATATCTTATTGGCCACAACATCTAAATCATTGACGTCTTTTAAGTTTGTCATGATTAGCGTGAACTCATCACCATTGATACGGGCCACAGTGTCCGCTTCACGAACGTTTCTCATAAGGCGACCGGCTATGTTCTTTAAGAACAAGTCACCTACGTCATGGCCCATGGCATCGTTAATGTTTCTGAAGTTGTCCATGTCCAGGTAAAAAACCGCAAAGAAAGAACCATAACGTCTTGCGTTTCTTATCTCATACTCAAGGCGGTCAAAGAGCAGCACCCGGTTGGGAAGGCCGGTCAGGACGTCGTAGTTGGTCATGTACAGCAGCTTATCCTCGATTTGCTTACGCTCTATGATGCCTGATAAGGTACTTGCAACGGATATCAGGAAGTTTTCTTCCACCCTGTTTCTTACGTGTCCGGCCTTTGTATACAGGTTGATAACCCCCAAGACCCTGTCTCCGGACTTTATCGGCACACAGTAATGTCCGTGCTGGTGCATGCCCTCATAGACAATGCTGTGCCGGGCATCCAGGGAGTTGGCAAACACGGTCTCCCCGGTGCTTGCCGCCAGACCGCACAGACACTTACCCAACGGCAAATAGTTACATGCCTTGTACAGGCGCGGAGATAACCCCTTATGTGCCCTAATGACAAGTGCCTCCCGCTTTTCGTCCATCATGAATATACACCCCGTAGATTTGTCTGACAGCCAGGGCACGGTGCTTATTATCTGGAGGGTCTTCTCCATGTATTCCTGCAGAGAAAACGCGCCCAGAGATAACTGCAGAATAGTGTTGATGGTGTTCTGTATCTGATAGTTTTGCTTTAATTGTTCATCGGTCTCCTTACGCATAATGATTTCGGCAATTATGTTTGCGATGCTCTTTAGAAACCCCTCCTCTTCCCTGCTCCACTGATATTGCTCCGTGACGTACAGGTTGAGCACCCCCAGCAGTCTGACATCCGAAATTATCGGGATACAGTAATGTCCGTGAGGCAGCATCCCTTCATAGCTGATATCATGTCCGGCGTCGTCCGCAGTCGTGGTAAAGATTACCTTGGCAGTGGCGGCGGAGCGCCCGCACAGGCATTGACCAATCCGGATGTTTGCGCATGTCTTGAGTTGTTCTTCCGGGAAATTGCTATGCGCTATGATTGTCAGCGTATCCGAATTGTCTTGCTTGAGAAATATGCAGCCCTTTGCCTGGATTGAGATATTTGGCAACAGCAGTATGAAGTTAAGGATACGCTCCAGTTGTTTCTCAATGGGCATGGAAAACATGGACACCTTCATTACGAGGTTCAAGACCTCCTGTAACTGCGACTGTTGAAGTATCTTGTCATCTTTTCCGACCAACTCTTCGATGGTGTCTTGCAGGTGTTTTTGTGCCTCCCAGTTAAACAGCTTTATTACTCCAACCACGGATATAGCTGCAAGCGCTGCCGATATGGCCCTGAACACCTGCACGGGAATCCCAACCGCTGAGAGAAACGTTTCGGTGTTTAGCACGTTTGAGGGGAAGAATCCACCCCTGTTGACAACCAGACCACCCAAAATGGAATATACCAGAAACGAAATCCCCGCCAACAGGAAATAATCGTTAACGTGGAGAGGTTTTTTTATGTTCTCTTTGATATGACGGTAGTGATAGAAACCTATGGCGGTAAGCAGAGAGCCGGGAAATGCCAGGAAATACCGTGCCATGATTTGTCCCGTCTGCCGTGGGTCTCCTGAAACATATGAAAGCACGGAGATAAAAAGCAGCATCCCGGCCGACAGCCGCCATCTAAACAACGGCACATCCTTGTTTATGGTGGACAATCTTACCCCAAACTCAAACAGAAATACGTATGAAGTGATAAGACAACATAAACTCAGTGTTTTAAATATCGCCTCTGTCGGATGAATAAACGCCAGCATGTCCAACCACTCGTTTATCCCGTGGATCAGGGCAAAGGACGCCAGCAGGCTGATAATGCGCGAGAGTTTCAAGGCGCTCCCTCTCACGGACTGAACGAAGATAGATGTTCCCATCAAGACAAAGGACAACCCGTACACCAGAAAGACTATATCCAGGTTGTGACTAAACCACTGTTGTACTTGCTCCAAATCGTCTCTCCTCATTATACCCAATAACACCCTAAAATATGTACACGGGGTGTCATACTTTCAGGGTAAGAATTTATCAGCCCTCGGATTACTTTAGCAATACAACTGTAAAAAAAACAATACGGTAATTTACCTAGGCTCATATATAAAAGGTAGCACTCCATTCAAACGTGGTCACATTGCTGCCGTGCCGTATTGTGTTGATATAAAACGCCTTAAATACTGCCATCCACGGTTGATTGTGATGCTACCGGGGGGAGATGGGTACTACTTGGCATAGGAGTACAGTGCCAGCTCCCTGATCTTCTGGTCGGCATTTCTGAGGCGATCACTAAAGACATAGGCCAGCTTCTTAAACAGCTTTAACGTGACGATATCATCATAGCCGTCCATAAGCTTGCTGTCCAGCTCAAAGAGCAACACCCCCTCATCGGCCCTGGCCCTGGCCGAACGTGTAGTGTTTTCCACTATGGCCATTTCGCCAAAACACGCACCACGCTCCAGCCTTGCCAGCACCTCTTCGTTGTCGTCATCGAGCACCTTCAGGATCAACAGGCTGCCCTCAATTATAACGTAGAACCGATCTCCGGGCTGTCCTTCGTCAAATATTATGTCGCCCCTCTGGTACTTCCTGCACTTGGTCATCTTCAGGAGTTTCAGGACCTCCTCATCGTTCATGAAGGAAAAGAAGTCCAGTTGTCGTATCTTTGTAAACGTATCCGAAACCTGTGTCTGAACACTCCTGACGGCATCATTAATGCCCTTGACCAGGTCGTTTATCTGAAACGGATACTTTACAATAGAATTGATGCCTTCCTTGTACAACTGCTTGAGTTCGTTTACCTCTACCTCTTTTGTAGCCAGGAGGACTATCTTAAGGCGTGAAAGCTCCTGGTGACTCCTGATAGCCTTCAGGAGATTGCCCCCGTCACCCTCCATTTTGAGGTTGGCATAGTCGCTGATCAGGACATCACCCTTGTCTCTAAGCAGCGCACCCAGAGCCGTTGACGTATTGTTGACCGCATGGACATTTGTAAAGCCCAAATAAGACAACCCACCTCGCGTTATATCCGATACCGCCAGCTCACTGATAGAAATAAATATCTTTAATCCTCTGTCCATATTTATATACACCTTTCTTTTTTTTTTGTATTGCACACGAGCCGGATGTGCCATATCACCGTCTGACGGCTAAATGTCTCTGTGTATCAGCTCTACCGTCAGGTTGTGGTATCTGACGAACTCCACGAACTTTTCGGCTATCGTGGGTGCCCGGTGCCGTCCTCCCGTGCACCCCACCGCTATGGTAAACGTGGCCTTGCCCTCTTTGATGTACTTGGGGATGAGGAAGTTAAGCAGGTCCTCTATACGCTTGAGATACTCAACGATGTCCTGACTGTTAAGGACAAATGATCTAACGGGTTCATCCTTGCCAGTCATGGGTCTGAGGTCTTCAACAAAGTGGGGATTGGGCAGGAATCTGACATCCAGGAGCATATCAACGTGCTGCGGAATGCCATACTTAAACCCGAAGGAGATCAACGTAAGCCTCATGGTGTTTGAGACAAGGCCGCCAAAGGTCGCTGCTATGAAGTGCCGCAACTGGTGCGGCGAATAGTAGGAGGTGTCGGTTATCACGTCAGCCGCCTCTCGCAGCGACTTCAGGAGGGTCGCTTCCATTTCGATGGCCTTGTATATGTCACCCTGGGCTAGCTGCATCAGTGGATGCGGCCTTCGCGTCTCCTTGTACCGACGGATCAGGATATCCATCTCCGCCTCAAGAAACACTACATTGAGGTTGAACCGCTGTCGCAGCTTGAGGATTATCCTGTCAACGTCTTTGAGAAAATCCTTCTCGCGAATGTCAATCCCTATGGCTATCTTCTTTGTCTGCTCGTTGGCGGTGGTGATCGTGAGAAACTCGTCCATCAGGGAGGAGGGCAGGTTGTCCACGCAGAAGTAGTCGTTGTCCTCCAGCGTCCTTAGCATCACGGTCTTGCCCGCGCCGGAGAGGCCGGAGACGATTATTACACAGGGCTTGGATTCCATGCCTCTCCTGCGGGCTTATTTCTCGGGCTCTATGAGACCGTAGTCGCCGTCTTTTCTGCGGTAGATGACGTTAATATCGCCGGTCTGCGGGTTTGTAAAGACGTAGAAATCCTTATCAAGCAGGTCCATCTGCATGGCGGCCTCCTCCGGGGGCATGGGCTTCATGTCAAAGCGCTTACGCTTGATGATATTGACAGGTTCTCCTGCGGGTCTTGTAAGCTCGGAGAGGGTTGCATCCTTGGCAGAGCCCTTGCGCTTGGAGGAGAGCTTCTCCTTGTGCTTTTTGATCTGCCGATCAAGCTTCTCTATGACATCGTCAATGGAGGAGTACATCTCTGCCGTGATTGACTCGGCCTGTATGGTCATGCCGTTTGACCTTATCTGCACCTCCGCCTTGTGAGTGAGTTTCTCAACAGAAAGCGTCACGGATGCCTCGCTGTCGGCTGTCAGTATCCGTTCAAACTTCTTTATCTTGCCCTGTGCATAGTCCCTGATTGCACTTGTGATCTCTATGTTCTTTCCATATACCGTTATGTTCATAACACCTCCATGTTGGTTTTTAAGATAGATTGTCTTGTCCTACGTGCCTAATAGTCAAGTTACTAAGCCAGTTTATCAAGGCACGGTTACTAATCTGTTACCTTCCTTTTCGTATGTGACGGTATCCTCAACTCCTCCCTGTACTTTGCCAGAGTCCTCCTGGCAATCTTGATATTCTGAC
>JADGAE010000048.1:1522-9865 GCA_015232165.1 Nitrospirota bacterium | reverse complement strand
ATCTCTAACAAATTTCCCATACATGAAAGTTACTCATATGAACGCAACTTAGTATGAGGTTGCAAAATTATCTCCAGATGATGTTGCTAAATTCAAAAAAGTGCTTGAACATACGGCTCTAACTTCAATTATTAAGCTTTCATCAGAGGTTACAAATCGTCTTATATTCCTGGATGTCCTGCATGATTTAGTTTATGGGAATTATGCAAAGAGGCTTAAAGAAAGACGACATTTACATAAGATTCTTGAACCCCATTGTTGGCTCTTTGGGCCACAATTTCATCTTGCAACAAGCGATAAGAGTTTCCGGGAAATTGTACCTAAGCATAGGGAGAAAGCTGGATTACCACCAACAGATGACGATTCGATATCAGACGTTAAAGGTATAAGAAAAATACCGGACTTATTTTTATATGCAATAAGAGAATATCCATCTGATTTAAAGAACCATCATCTGATTGTTGAAATTAAAGCCCCAAAGGTTTCCATAGGTAGCACAGAAAGAGACCAAATCAGGAAATATGGAAAAATCATAAGAAATGCTCCAGAATTCGATAAGATTTCAACACGATGGGATTTATTTCTGATATCGTCCGAAATATCTGAAGATATTGAGGATGACAGAAGACAGAAGGATAAACCGATAGGTTGGTTGGCGGAGTGGGATAATATGACAATATGGACTTTTACATGGAGCGAAATTATTGGACGGGCAAAAGAAGAAATGATGTTAATCAGAGAGCATTTGAAGATAAAATCCGAACAACTTTTAATCTCTAAGTATCTCAGGGAAAACTTTCCAGATGTCTTAGGTTCTTTGAATAAAGCTGCTGATGACCAAAGCACTCGACATAATCACTCTTGAGAACTGACTATGGGAGCCTGTGTGCAAGATTAGGGATTGTATTGATGCCTCAAAGTATTGTAAAGTACCCCACATGACTTTAACTGATACCAACCAAACGGACTGGTCGCCGATAGAGGACCTGCCTGCTGATTTGACCACGCTTGCAAATGTGGAAATTGCGACCTTGGCGAGCGTTTGGAGTGAGCAGCGGCAGTCGTTGAATTCTTCAAATCTACAGGAGTTTATAGTACGACTCAAGAGACAGTGGGCAATTGAGACGGGGATCATTGAACGCCTCTATTGCCTTGATATAGGGATTACAGAGACACTGATCGTTAACGGGATATCAGCAAGCCTGATCCCACACTCATCAACAGACAAGAACCCCGAAACGGTAGCGGCAATGATCAGCGACCAGTATGAGGTGATTGATTACCTCTTTGATTTCGTTAAGGGAGAGCGCAACCTGTCAACAAGTTTTATCAAGGAGCTACACAGCCTTTTCACGCAGAACCAACCAACAACAAAGGCCAAAGACCACTTCGGGCGCACCGTAGACGTTGAGTTGTTAAGAGGTCAATACAAGAAACTGCCCAATAACCCAACCCGCCTTGACGGTTCCTTACATAGATACTGTCCCCCGGAACAAGTTGACTCTGAGATGGACAATCTAATCCGTCTATATAGGCAACACACCAAAGATAACGTTAGTCCTGAGATCGAGGCGGCATGGTTGCACCACAGGTTTACCCAGATACATCCTTTTCAGGATGGCAACGGGAGGATTGCACGTGCGCTGTCAAGTCTCATCTTCATTAAGGCTGGTTGGCTGCCTCTGACCGTAACAAACAATGATAGAGTCGCCTATATCACCGCCTTGGAACACGCTGACAGGGGAGACCTGTCGCATTTGATTAAATTATTCGCCAAGATTCAGAGGATGATATTTTGCAAGGCGCTAGCGATTGTTGAACAAGTCAGGGTGAAGGAAGACGCCCAACAGGTAATATACGCGGCAAAAGAACTGCTCTTACAACAAAGGCAAGACCTGATCAAGCAATGGGATAAGGCCAAAGATATATCTTCAGCTCTCTTAAGTCTTTCTCTTGAGAGATTTCGTAAAATTGAAGAGAACTTAAAGGATGCTATAGGAGATATCGTTGACAACCTGTATATTAACGTACAAATTGAGAGAGATGGCGGAGACAAATCTCATTACTTTAGATATAAGATTATCACGGTAGCAAAAGAACTGGATTACCATGCAAACACGGCCACGTTTCACTCATGGATAAAGTTGACGATTAAAGCCAGGGTACAGTCCAATATAGTATTAACCTTTCACGGCTTAGGTCAACAAAACAGAGGGATAATAGTAGCGACGGTGTTCTTCTTCAATAAAAACTCACCCCCTGTCCCTGCGTCAGAGGACTTCTTCCAGGTAAACTACAAGGACGATACCGTCGAGGTGCAACAACGCTTTTCAACCTGGTTTGAACCCTGCTTGGTCAAGGCCCTGCAGATGTGGAGGAACTCCTTATAACGCGATCAGGGCAATCGCATTAGAAAATTTGACGCATTGATTATAGCGCGTTTCGATTGCGTGCAATACAAAGAAAGAATGGAGGGCTTTGCCTTCTTGTCGCTCCGGACGCTCCTGGCTCCCTCAGACCCACCCACACGGTGTAAACTATGTACTGTGGCCACGCCATTACGGGGTCAAGGGGACTGGTCCCCTTGCGGGGGGTTCTGAAGGGGGGCGGAGCCGCCCCTTTCTCTCTTTTCTTAGGGGGGTGAACTATTACGTTCAGACGACTTCGACAAAGACGCATTTGAGGTACTGGGTCTCCGGCACGGCAAACAACCTTGGGTGGTCAATGCCCTGGGAGCGGACGTCGAGAATACGGACATCCCTGCCAACGGCACACCGCGTGATCGTCTCCATAAACGTCTCCGTGGCAACGTGGTAGGAACACGAGGAGGTGGCAAGCAGACCGCCGCCTTTTAACGCCCTTATGGCAAGGTAGTTTAGCTCGGCATAGCCCCTGATGCCATCCTTGATATTTGCACGGGACTTGACAAATGATGGTGGGTCCAGGATTATAAAATCGTAGAGAATGCCATCCTGTACCTGCCTCTTGAGGAAGTCAAATGCATCATCCTGCACGAACTCACACCTGTGTTGGAGGTTATTGAGTTGAGCGTTTTTAGATGCCATCTGCAGTGCCCTCTCGGAGGTATCCACCAGTGTTACGTCGGCCCCCGCGGAGGCTGCGGTAAGTCCCCATGCCCCGGTGTAACTGAAGAGGTCCAGCCCGCGCGCACCAAGGCCTATAAGCCGCGCAAAGGACAGCCTGTTTTCACCCTGGTCGAGGAAAAACCCCGTCTTCTGCCCCGACATCGGGTCTACCTCAAGCCTCAATCCACCCTCTAATATAATCGGCAGGGTATCCAACGTCCCCTTTAACAGTTGCTTCTCCAGGGGAAGCCCCTCAAGCTGCCTGATTGCGGTGTCGTTTCTGAGGACGATTGCCGACGGCCTGAGTATCTCATCCAGGATATCCAGTATGGTATCCTTCAATAGCTCCATCCCATAGGTCAGGGTCTGCACGACTATCACGTCATTATACTTATCCACGATGAGGCCCGGCAGGAGGTCTCCCTCGCTGTAGACCACCCTGCAGGAGTCCTTTCCCGGCAGGAACCTCCTTCGATACTCAACCGCCTTTAGTATGCGCTTGCGCAGGAAGTCCGCGTCTATCTCTTCCTGCTTTCTGCTCAGGATACGCACGGATATCAGGGAATGTGGATTGATATATCCAACGGCCAGGAAGTTGTCCTGCCTGTCGTATAGCGAAACCACAGCCCCCGGTGTGTACCTCTTTGGGCTGCCCTGCAGCTCGTTGGAGAACACCCACAAGTGCCCCTCGTTTAAGCGGCGCGTGCGCCTTAGAACAACCTTATCCACAATTCACCTCCGAACGCATTATGATGCCTCTACGCCTTTTTCGCCCGCGGAGGAAAACACTGCGGCGATGATCTGCTCCCTTGTCAGCTCACCTTCAAGGAGGTATCGTATCTCGTCTATGGTCCTTGTAATCTTTGGGTTTTCGAGGGTCTTTGCCACGCGCAGCACCTCCTCAACCGTAGTGAGTCCGTTGATTACTTTAAGCAGGCCATCTTCTATCATGGAGGTCATGCCGTAAGTTCTTGCGATGTTTTCTGCCATCTTTGCAGTGGCTCCCTCCAGGACGCCCCTTCTTATTTCGTCGTTGACGCACAGGAGCTCGTGTAGGGCAATCCTGCCCTTATAACCTGTGTACATGCATTGTTCACAGCCCTTGCCCCGATAAAACTTAACGTTACCCGATATCAGGTCAACGTCGAAATTACGTATGAATATCCTGAAGAAATCCATGTCATGAACCTTGGGCGTGTATTCTTCCTTGCAGTGCCTGCAGGTCAGCCTAACCAACCGCTGCCCAAGTATGGACACCAACGTCGAGGACAGCATAAACGGTCGCACCCCCATGTCAAACAGGCGTGTAATAGCGCTTGCGGCATCGTTTGTGTGTAGTGTTGTAAACAGAAGATGTCCCGTCAACCCTGCCGTCAGGGCAA
Source organism: Nitrospirota bacterium (assembly GCA_015232165.1). Lineage (GTDB taxonomy): Bacteria > Nitrospirota > Thermodesulfovibrionia > Thermodesulfovibrionales > Magnetobacteriaceae > Magnetobacterium. Next base: position 5,397 of record JADGAE010000048.1, on the reverse strand, counting down.
CGGAGGCCGATTCCTGATCGCGCATCTCGCCAAACATGATGACATCGGGGTCCTGTCTCAGGGCGCTTTTAAGACCATGTATGTAGGATATCTCGCGACCGGACTCCTCTCCTGAGACCCTGGCCTGATTCACGCCATTGATCAGGTATTCCGGGGGGTCCTCAAGGGTAAGGATGTTTATGGATTCATCGTTGAGGTAGTCCAGTGTGGCAAACAAAGTAGTGGTCTTGCCCGAGCCCGTAGGGCCTGTCACGATCACTATCCCCGAGGACATGGAACACACCATCTGGTACTTGAGCATCAGGTTCTTGAACATACCCAGCTTCTCAAACGTCGGGATAACGTCGCTCTGGATGAGCAAACGTATAACCATTTTATCGCCAAAGACGGTTGGCAGGACTGATATTCTCAGGTCGGCCTCTATGCCCTTGTCCTCATAAAAGACCCGCTTACGGTCATCGACTATTACGTTTCTGAGGTGTGAGTCCTTAAACCTGAAGAAGTTCTTAAGCCCCCGGATAAAATGTGTATTGAGGGCCTTTGGCAGGTCAGGCTGCGGGATTAATACGCCGTCAATACGGAAACGCACACGCAGCTTCTCCTTCATGGGTTCAAAGTGTATATCGGAGGCCCCCAGGTCTATCGCCTTCATCATTATTTGCATAAAGATATTTAGGTTCGTGTTGGTTGAGTAGAATGTTCTACCGATGTTGAGCGTCTCCTCACGCTCCATTGTGTCAATCTTGATCTTCTTTGAGAAGGAGATCGCCTCTTTGTTTTCATGCGCATGCGGTATAAACGACATTATCTCGTCGAGGTCGGCAAGGGCATATTCAACGGTAATGGCAACCTTCTCCGCCCCCTTCTCAGTCCCCTTTGTCTCTATGACTATTTGTGTCCTGAGCGCCCTGGTGATTTCGTCTGTCAGCTTTTGCAGGTCCTTGCGTTTTATATCCGCCACCAGGCACTGACAAATCACCACACCCTGGTCGGCCACAAACTTCTTGTACGGGATGAAATGTTTCTCCAGCAGCGTCTTATCGGAAAACGCAAAGAACACATCAGGCTCCACCTCGGAGACATCCGGCTTTATCCGTGTCACGTTATATTGCTTTGCGATAGTCCTTAACAGGGTCTCGTGGCTTATTATCTTGAGGTCTTTAACGAGTATATCGCCAAGGCGCCTTGTGGGATTTGCCTCTTGCATTGCAAGGGCCTGGTATACCTGATCTTTGGTCACCTTGTTGTCCATTAACAGATACTCACAGAAGGGCAGTCTGAATTCATACCTCTGCGTAGCAGCCAACAACTGGTTTACGGTTAAGATGTTTAATTCAACGAGTACATTACCCAACAGTGGCCGCTCACCTATTGCCTTTAACGTAGCCTGGTGATTTAAGGCCCTCTGCAGTTGGGTCTGTGTAATTAGCCCTGACTGTATAAGTACCTCGCCAATCCTCTTCTTGCCCTGCACGGCTGCCATACGCACTCCTTATTTTTACTTAAAATAGATACAAGTTATTATAATTTACGATATACATTATACATTAAAATATCGTTTCAAGGCAAAAGCACCTCCCCCCTGTCCATCCCATATACGGGGAGGTGGACACCTCCTGAATTTTTAATCTTCAGACAGAATAAAATTACGGGTCTATAACCAGAACTCCGGGTATCGCCGGGTCTTGGGGATGTTGTTGACTATAAGCGCGACGATCAGCATGATGAGCGCCCCTGCTCCGGCAGGTATAAGGGCATACAGAACCCCCAGGGCATGTATGTCTGATCCGCCAATGACGGCAATCAAGGCGGTTGCCCCTCCGGGGGGATGAAGCGTCCTTGTTGCTTGCATCAGGGCAATTGCCGTAGCGACTGCCATCGGGGCCGCCAGCCATAAATATCCCCCAAAGATTTTGTAAGCAGCCACGCCAACCAGGGCCGACAAGACATGTCCACCGAGCAGGTTCCTTGGTTGTGCCAGCGGGCTCTTGATTGCCCCGTAGATTAACACCGCCGACGCCCCAAATGACCCAATGAGCATCATCATATCCATGCCCTTAAACACCTTATAGTGCAAAAGAGCCACGGCGCTGATACCCAAAAAACCACCCACCCAAGACCAAAATATTTCAGACAAATTCACGACCTGCGGGTTTTTCGTATATCCCGTCATCTTGCCAATATACTCTTTTAAGACACCACTACTCATAAGGTCTATATTATAAATTATCTTCCCCAAAAAAAACATATGCACCCAAGGGCAACACAGGGCAATCGCATTAGAAATAATCACTCACCTTACGCACAGGGTACAAGAATGGAGGGCTTTGCCCTCTTGGCGCTCCAGGACGCTCCTGGCTCCCTCAGACCCACCCACAAGGGGAGGGGCGAGGCGCCCCGGCCACGAAGAAGTCCCCTTGACCCCTTTAAAAGAATTTTACCATGTCTTTTTAAGGGGATACATGTTTTTTATGATAAAATAACCATTTTTCAACTTGCCAACCAGCCCTTTACGGGGTCAAGGGGGTCAGCGACCCCTGGCATAAAAAGGGGCTGTGCTCCCTTGTAAGGGGGTCTGAGGGGGTGAGGCACCCCTGCCATAAAAGGGGGACAAAGTCCCCCATTCTTTTTCTTTTGTTCAAATGCGATTGCCCTGCTTTCCCACATTTTTTCTATTGACATCGCCGGCGGCATTGTCGTACACTGTCATGATCCATGTTAGCGGAAAGAATTTTAAGACTCAAGGGCGGGTTAAAGAAGAAAAGAAAGAAGGCCTTCTTTGTCACGGATGTCATAAACATAAGATACTTGACGGGGTTTACCGGGTCTTACGCTTATCTTCTGATATCGGATACGGAAGATGTCCTGTTTACCGACTTCAGGTACAAGGAGCAGTCTGCCAGGGAGGTCTCGGTGTGCAGGTGCGAGATAACCAACAAGGATATCACCGGCGTCCTGGCTAAATACGCCAGGAGGCGTGGGATTAAGGCATTGGCTGTGCAAGATTCCGTTGTATACGGTCAGTATAAGGCACTGTCAAAGCACTTTGACGAGGTCTCTGCGCTGTCGGATACGGTGGAACATCTGCGGGCCGTCAAGGATGACTCCGAGTTGGAGTTGATCAAACAGGCCATACAAAAGGCCGAGGATGCCTTAATCAGAATAAAGGGTTACATAAAGGCCGGCGTTACGGAGCGGTCAATATCCCTGCGCCTTGAGGATGCCCTAAGGCAATGCGGTGTGGACAAACTCCCCTTTTATCCGATAGTGGCCTCGGGGCGGAACTCGGCCCTGCCCCATATCAAGCCCACACAGAAAAAACTCGAAAAGGGCGACCTTGTTGTGATAGACTGGGGGGGGGAGAGCGGCGGATATTTTTCGGATATGACCAGGACTTTTCTTGTTAACGGACCAAACGTTGAAAAAAAGAAGGAGATACACGACATCGTGCTCAGGGCTAACACCGGTGCCATTGAGGGTGCAAGGGCGGGATTAACCGGCGTGCAGACGGATGCTATCGCCCGGAAGGTCATAAGGGATGCAGGTCTTGGTCAATATTTTGGTCATGGTACCGGGCATGGCGTCGGGCTTGAGGTGCACGAAAGACCTCGCATATCGGCAAAGGCCCCAAAGGTGGTCGTTACCGAGGGGATGGTGTTTACCGTGGAGCCCGGCATCTACATCCCTGGCCTTGGCGGGGTGAGGATCGAGGACATGGTTGTTGTCTCAAACGGCAGGGCACAGAGGATAACAACACTTCCAAGAAATTTGGAAATAGTATAATATATTATATATATACGGATATCTGTGAAGATGAAACCAGCAGTTGGTAAGTTTAGGAGGCCACGTGATAGCAACAAATGACTTTAGAAGAG
>JADGAE010000048.1:0-1510 GCA_015232165.1 Nitrospirota bacterium | reverse complement strand
TACCAAGATAGAGTACAAGGGTGAACCCTATGAGGTAATAGAGTTCCAGCACGTTAAGATGGGCAGGGGCGCGGCCTTTGTCCGGGCAAAGATGAAGGGTCTTAAGAGCGGCAAGGTCATCGAGGATACCTTTAATTCGGGCGAAAAGTTTCCCAAGGCCAATCTCGAATCAAAACAGGTGCAATACCTCTATAATCAGGATAATCAATACTATTTTATGGACATGGAGAACTACGAGCAACTGCCCCTGACAGAGGAACAACTTGGCAGCGTCAAGCTCCTGATCAAGGAGAACATGATCGTGACGATCCTCTACCATAAGGACCAGCCCCTTGCCGTGGAACCCCCTATATTTGTAGAGCTGACCGTGACCAAGACCGACCCGGGCTTTAAGGGAGACACGGCCTCCGGCGGTAGCAAACCTGCCATCCTCGAAACAGGCGCCAACATAAAGGTCCCATTCCACATCAACGAGGGCGACGTGATAAAGATCGATACAAGGACACTGGAATATATTGAAAGGGCGAAGTAATGGACATCAACCTGATTAAAGAGCTTATCGAGACCCTCAAGGCAACCGATATAACGGAGTTGTTTTACGAGCAAGACGGCTTAAAGATAAAGCTCCGCCGTCACAGGGCATTACCGGAGAGGGCTCCCGCCCAATTGTCGCCCGTTGTGACGGTCACGCAGGAGTGTGCGCTCCCCGCAGTTGATGACAAGAAGAAGAACCTCATAACGGTGAAGTCTCCTATTGTGGGGACGTTTTATCGGTCATCATCGCCGGAGTCCAAGCCGTTTGTGGAGGTGGGCGACAGGATAAAGAAAGGACACGTGCTTTGCGTCATTGAGGCAATGAAGCTTATGAACGAAATAGAGAGCGAAGTTGATGGCATTATCGTAGAGGTACTGGTGGAGAATGCAACGGCCGTTGAGTATGGAGAGCCGTTGTTTTTGGTTGAACCTGTGTGACGGGGGTGGTAGACGATGCCTCTTTTTAAGAAGATATTAATAGCCAACCGCGGCGAGATAGCAATACGTGTAATCCGTGCGTGCAGGGAGCTTGAGATCGGGACGGTTGCGGTGTACTCGGAGATAGACAGGGAGTCCATGCACGTCAAACTGGCCGATGAGGCCATCTGTGTGGGACCGGCGCGGGCCTCTGACAGCTATCTCAACATCCCGGCGATCCTCAGTACAGCCGAAGTAACGGACTCCGAGGCGATTCATCCCGGGTATGGGTTCTTGTCGGAGAACCCGCAGTTTGCCGATGCCTGCCGGAAGTCCGGTATCGTCTTTATAGGACCAACACCTGAAAACATCCGACTGGGGGGCAACAAGGCCAGGGCCAGACAGATAATGAAACGACACGGCATCCCCGTTATACCAGGTAGCGACGGCCCCCTGGATGACTTGTCGCTTGCCCTGAAGATTGCCAGGAAGATCGGCTTCCCTGTGATAATCAAGGCATCAGCCGGCGGCGGTGGAAAAGGGATGCGCGTGGTGCATG
>JADGAE010000047.1 GCA_015232165.1 Nitrospirota bacterium | reverse complement strand
CCTCATCCATGACCCTGTTGTCATCAATAAATCCCTGTGTCATACAATCTCCATTCATTTTAATTTAACTGAATTTATACTACGAATCAATCAAAAGGTCAAGTGGTATATATAAAAATAAAGTTACCCAAATGGCCGATATAGCCGGTTACTCAATCCCCTGTCAACTATGATGGTCTGCCCGGCGATGGCACGGCTTGCATCGCTACAGAGAAACATAACCACATCGGCGATCTCCTCCGGTTGGACGAAGAGTTCCTCCGGCAGCTTCTCCACGCCCTCCATATACTGCCTCAGCACCTTGAAGGAGTCCGTCTTGACCAGCCCCCCGGAGACGGCATTGACCATTATGCCACGCTCTCCCAGTGATTGACTGAGGTCCCTGACAACGCTCTCCATTGCCGCCTTCATGCTGCCAAGGGGATAGGCCGGGTTGTAGAATTTGCTTCCCAATGATGATATGAAGACTATCCTGCTCACGACGGGGTCATTGTCGGTGCTTTTTTTTTCAAGCAGCGGGAGGGCCTCCTTGACACAGAAGATGTTGCCCAGGTAGTTGACGTCCACGAGTTCGCGCAATTCCCTCTCAAGCAGGCGTTCGATAGGCTTAAAGGGTGCTTTTGCTGCATTAAGGACGAGGAAGTCAAGTCGCTGGCACTTGTCCGTTATTTCGGCCATTAGTTGCTTTACGGATTCCCTGGATGATATGTCGGCCTGGACCGGGTAGGCGTTGACCCCCATGGCCTCTATCTCCCGGCAGAGTGCCTGGATGCCGCCTGTCCTGGAGGAGCCTGGCGTCTCAGCCCTGCGGTGGTTGATAACGACATCTGCCCCGTTTGCCGCAAACCTCAGCGCAATAGCCCGCCCAATGCCGCGGCTACCACCTGTCACAAGTGCAACCTTCCCGGAGAAGGGAAGAAGGGGGGCGGCGCTGCTTCTTGACGCTCCAGGTCGCACCTGGCCCCCTTCAGCCCCCCCTGCAAGGGGTGGGGTGGGGCACCCCGGCCACAAAGAAGCCCCCTTGACCCCATCTTCCTCGATGCTAATGCTCATATATAAATGTCATTCTATATAATCAATCCATTAAAAAATAGCGTTAAAAACCTTTTCTGTAGATTCAAAGCATATAACAGGCTCTTTCTCAACCGGAAAGGATACGAAATCTTGCAGGACAAGAATCGACTCAGGGTAAAGCTGAGTCACCACTTCTTTTATCTGTTCCCTATAAGCAACCGTATCATATATTATTAAATATTCCATGAAAATAACTTAGCATAAAGAAGACATAAAAGTCCAGTCACTATCATGGTTGACAACAATTCTCATTGAATTTGCAAAAATATTGTGGTATTGACAGGCAAGTGTCATTCCTGCGTAAGCAGGAATCCAAAAAGTGCGAAACTATAGCTCCTAACATAATTTTGATAATCTTTTTGTATGAAAGTCTAAAAATACACAAAATCAAAGACTTTCATTGCTTGTTGTGTCCGCAAGGACATGGTGGTTAATACGTTATAGCAGATTTCGATTGAATTAACTACAAAATTCACGGCACTTTAATGGGGGTCAAGGGACTGGTCCCCTTGCGGGGGGCTGAAGGTGGCGCGGTAACGTCGCTGTGCGAGCGGAGGGGGTGGGGGCACCCCGGCCACAAAACGCCCCTTTCTTTTCTTGTATTGCACGCGATCGAAACGCGCTATGATAGAGGGCGTATAAAAAAGTAGTGGACGCTTAGGGACCCCTTTGTTTGCTACTTTTACCAACTAAAAATTTATGCACCCGATATAGACAAGCTGTTGATAAATTTGTTATGATTGATGTATAGTTATAGAGTTTTATGAGATTGTTGCATAATAAAAAATAGTTGGAGGGTTATTGTTGTGGAAAAAATAAAGGAGCTTGAGGAAAAGATATCGAATATCGTTGAGCGGGTAAAGGCGTTAAAGCATGACAAGGATGTACTGCAACGGAGGGCTGATGAATCCAGCAGTGTCATTGCGGCCAAGGAACAGGAAATAGCGACGCTTAAGAACGATCTCAACGCCAAAAACACCGAAATAGAGAGGATGCTTGGAGAGAGGAATTCCGTGGCCGAGCAGATAGAGGCCATCTTAAGCGAGCTGGACAAGATAGAGATTTAATAAGATGGCAAGTGCAGAGGTCTACATACTTGGTCAGAAATACATACTCAAGGGCGAGGAGCCGGAGGACTATATAAAGGCGCTTGCTTTTTACGTGGATAAAAAACTGCAAGAGATACAGCGTTCGGCGCCAATGGCAAATCAGACAAAGACTGCCATCCTGGCGGCCCTGGGCATAGCTGATGAGCTGTTTAAGGTGAAAGAGGCGTATGAGGCGTTAGCAAAGAATATAGAAACGAGTGCTGAAGACCTTAGCAAGATACTCGATTAGAGAAGTGCAAGGTCAACTTCTTGATGTAAACATAATGAAGGTAGGTTGACACATAGTATAGATGAAGGTAGTGGTATATATAAGGTTAAAAGACAGTGTGCTGGACCCCCAGGGCAAGGCGGTGTTGGGTGGGTTGCGCGACCTTGGGTTTGCGGATGTGGCCGATGTGAAGGTGGGAAAGATGATAGAGCTGTACATGGGCGATACCGTTGGCGGGAGTTTTACGGAAGGACCGGAGGTCTTAAAGGAGCGGGTCAGGGACATGTGTCAAAAGCTCCTGGTCAATACCGTTATTGAGGATTTCCGCTTTGAGGTCTTGGGGTAGTGGACATATTTGTAGATGAGATATTATGTATTGGTTGTGGCAGGTGCCAGGAGCTATGTCCGGCGGTGTTTTTTGTAGATGAGGGTATTGGCAAGTCTCAGGTAATTGACCCGGATGCCTGTGAATATGCAAACTGCTGTGAGGCTGCCGAAGAAAACTGCCCCGTACACGCAATCTCTATCGTTGCGCAGTAGTGCTGATTTTTATAACGTCAGTTTGTCTCCAGGACGTCTTTATAACAATAAGTCTCCGGTAAGGAGCTGATATGATTGATAAGGGTAAGGCTCACATCCTCGTCACGGACGATGACCCCTTTGTCCGTGAGTCGTTGTCCATACTGTTAAAAGAAAACGGTTATAGCGTAATGACGTGTTCCAACGCCGGGGATGCGCTTGATTTAATGGCTACGCATCATGACGTTATAAATGTCGTCTTAACGGACATAAAGATGCCGGGCATTTCCGGGGTTGGGTTGTTGGGTCGTTTGCACGTGCTCTATCCCGACATTCCGGTGATATTGATGACGGCCTTTGCGGAGCTTGACGTGGTCATAGACGCGATAAAAAAGGGGGCGTATGATTTTATAATCAAGCCATACAGGTATGAACAGTTGTTCTACAGCGTGGAAAAGGCCGTCAGATACGCCCAGCTCCTGCGCATGGAGAAGGAATACACACGCAGACTGGAGGATACCGTCCAGCAGAGGACCAGGGAGTTATCCGATGCCCTGGAGAAGGTGACAAGCCTCAGCAACGATATAGTCAACCGCCTGACCGTGACGGCCGAGTACAGGGATGAGGACACGGGCTCTCACATCCTTCGCATAGGCAAGTACGCCGAGGTACTGGCATATGCTCTTGGCATGTCCGAGGATTTCGTCTGTTCAATCCGATTTGCAAGCCCCCTGCACGACATCGGCAAAATAGGCATCCCCGACAGCATCCTGCTTAAGCCCTCGGGACTGACCCCGGAGGAGTTTCAGGTCATGAAGACGCACGCCTCTATTGGGGCCAATATACTGTCGGGATCGTCGTTTCCCAAGCTGAAGATGGCCCAAGCCATTGCACAGAGCCACCACGAGAGATGGGATGGCTCAGGTTATCCACATGGCGTTAGCGCCACCGACATTGCCATTGAGGCCAGGATAACCATCATCTGCGACCAGTACGACGCCCTCAGGAGTAAACGCCCCTATAAATCGGCATTTACACACGATAAGGCCGTAGAAATAATAACCGTCGGTGACGGCAGGACCAAGCCGTCACACTTTGACCCGCACGTGTTAAGGGCATTTAAGCAGATAACCTCAAGATTTAACGACATCTTCGACACCCACCAGCTATAAGTAACTCATCCATGCTTTTGCGCTTTCTTCTAAACAGGTGTTTTATACGGCTTTAAAGACGGATTCCCGCTTTCGTGGGGATGACGGCAAATAGCGTTTTTAAACCGTCTATGCCTGCCCCTGACCCAATCAGGGGTGTCATTGCCTGAGCAAGCAGGAATCCTGAAAGTACAAACGTATACTTAGAATCTCTTTCTTCGTGCTGGTATTCTCGATGGCATTTTCTTTGCCGTTGCCCTGTGCATGATGCGTTCAACCTCCCTGGTGGTCAGACCGATCCTGTTTGGTCCTGCGACCTTTTGCTTGTCCAGGGGCATGGAGTCGATATGAAGCCTCAAGATTGCTCCATATGTTTGCCGAAACCCCGGTTATTTCCTCAAATCTTATTGCAATTTCCGGAGTAACACTGTGTCTGCCATGAATTATCTGATTGATAACTTGCTGGGAAGTCTGACATTTCTTGGCAAACTCTGCTTGACTCATACCCATAGCTTCAAGTCTCTCCTGCAGGATATCTCCAGGGCTAACAGCATAATCCGGCTCATATCTCATTAAATTTACACCCATCAGTGATAATCCTCCACATCAACTATTTCTATTGATGTAATTCGCTCGAGGTCTATACCCCCATCATCCTTTTTGGGGATGGGGTTATGATATGGGGTAAAGACAATCCTCTTGGGGTGTTTTGCGTCCACCGCAAAAAAACCTTTCATCTTGCCTGTCAGTTCATGGCGTCTTTCAGGAGGCGTATGAGGCACTTCGGCAAGTGATGAGGCTGCCCTTAACACCTGCATCCTCCTCTCAATGAATACAGCGTTGCGCTCACCAAAGACTTTAACCATTTCTGCATGTGAGTTCATTGTTTTAGCTGTTTTTTCCTTTCTGAAAAATATCTCCATAGGCAGCAGTTTTTCCGTGATAGTTTAGAATCTCTTTCTTCGTGCGGGTATTCTCGAGGGCATCCTCCGTGGTGATTTCTGTCTTGCCGCAGTCCTGTTCATGATTCGTTCAACCTCCCTGGTGGTGAGACCGATCCTGTTTGGTCCTGCAACCTTTTGTTTGTCCAGGAGCATGGACAGGGCCTTGCAAGCTATCTGTGTGCAGTCCATATCATCCGACAGACGCTGTATGATCTCAACTGACTCCTCGGATATGTGCTCGCGGGTCAGGTCGTTTATGAGGTCGTTTTGATGCCGCCTCTTGGCCTGGGTGATGGTTGGCACCTCCTCATATATGATGGGGGCGCCGGAGAATTCCATAATGCGGTTGAGCTCCTTGAACTCCAGCGGTGTAACCAGGGTGATGGCTATGCCCTTTTTTCCGGCCCTGCCCGTGCGCCCGATGCGATGCACATAACTGCCCGGGTCAAAGGGGATGTGGTAGTTAAACACGTGCGAAACGTCCGTGATGTCAAGTCCCCTGGCTGCAACGTCGGTGGCAATCAGCATATCGACTCGTCCGCGCTTGAAGTTGTCCATGGTAGTGTTTCGCTGAAACTGCTCCATATCCCCATGCAACGCCTTTGCAGAGTAGCCGCGCGATATCATGGTCGTTGAGAGGATGTCGGTCTCCTTTTTGGTGCGACAAAAGATGAGTGCCTTGGGCGGGGCCTCCGTGTCTATGAGCCGGACAAGGGCCTCCTCACGCTCACGCTCCTCTATTACGTAGTAGCGTTGTTCGATGTCGGTGGGGGTGGCCAGGTCCTTTGGGGTTACGTCAATGGTGACCGGGTCTTTGAGGATCGAGCGAGCCAGTCTGGCTATGACCGGGGGGACGGTTGCCGAAAACAACAGCGTCTGACGCTTGGTGGGCAGGTACTCAAAGATGGCCTCGATGTCCTCGATAAACCCCATATCCAGCATCTCGTCGGCCTCATCAAGGACGACTATGCTTGGATTAAACCCCTTCAGGCGCTTGCTCCTTAGATGGTCCAGGAGCCTTCCCGGGGTTGCCGTAACCACCTGAGCCCCGCGATTGATCAAGTCTACCTGCCTGCTTATGGATTGCCCCCCGTATACCGCTACCGTCTGGATGGAGGCAAATCGCCCCAGACGATACAACTCGTCACTGACCTGGGAGGCCAGCTCCCGCGTGGGGATTATTACCAGTATCTCAACCTCTCCGGTGTAGTTGACCATCTGCATTGCCGGCAGTCCAAAGGCTGCTGTCTTACCAGTGCCAGTCTGGGCCTGGGCTATTACGTCGCGTCCCTGGAGGATCACCGGTATCGCCTTTTCCTGGATCGGTGATGGTACCTTGTAACCGGCCTCTATAACCCCTTTTAGTATGTTCTTGCTAAAGCCAAAAACCTCAAACTCGTTTACTTCTTGTTCCATATTCATATACGTGCCTTCTATTATTTGATTTGCCATATTATATCACAACTCTAACGCCCCGGCATAGGTGGCATTGGTATTGGAGGCGTGCCGGGAGGTGTATTCATCCCGGGAGGCGCCCCCTGTGGAGGATTGCCCTTTGGTGGTACTGGTGCTGTTGCAGGCGATGCACCTGTGCGGACCTTCTTCTTGTGGTCTATGACCATAAATCTTAAGGTCTTTTCACCACTAACGAACTCGGCGTATTCAGGCGTTATGGTCTGTAACGTATAGCCGCTGATTGTATCTCCCTGGTGGAGTCTCCTTTGTCTTGTCCCTCGGCCCTGCGTGCTGTAGGGATTTTTCTTGTCCTCAACATACACCGTTGTGGCATTGGGATACATTAGTATCCCATATACTGTAAATTCCGGCGGGGGCGCGGCAACTTCCGGGGGTGCCTTAACCGGTAAGACCAGCTTTCTGTCCTGGTGAAACAGGTTTTTGTCCGTTATAAGCATATAGCTGCCCCTGTCCTGCAAGTGTCGACCCTCCTGTATCTTTACCTCCTCATGCTCCAAAGGCTCAACCTTCTTCATCGTAACCCTTACGGGGCGCTTTTCCTTATAAAGCCCCTGCTCGTACATCCCCGTCATTATAAGCAACACGATCAGGCTGACATTTAGTAAGTTGAAGTGCCTCAATGCTCTCATACTTTCATATTATAACATTTTTTTGAAAATTAGCACACGTATTATTTTAGGTTCGGGTGCATAAAAAAGTGGTGGGCACCTTGGGGAAAGAAAGGGAGAAGGACTCTGTCCATTTGAGCCGGGGGTGGCTCGCCCCTTCTCCCTCAGACCCTCATCCTGCAAGGGGAGGGGCGAGCTGCCCCGGGCACGAAGAAGCCCCCTTGACCCCATTATTTCACAGTCAATTACCATTACCATGCCTGAAAAAAAACTGTGTCATTTCAGTATACCCTTCGGTTCTGGGTGCAATGGATTCCTGTCGTGGGTTGCCCTGATTGACAGTGCCCTTGTCGTTATGATAAATTTTATCCTGTAATTACGTTGAAACCGTAAAGTATATAACAATAACAAGACAGATGAATATTGTTTATATAAATCCGCCTTATGGCAAGGATTTTGTCAGGAGCGCCAGATGGTCGGCCCGCTCAAGGGGTAGGGTACAGAGGCATCCGGAGCAGGCCTTAACCCAGATCGCCGTGCTGGAGAGAGCCGGACACCGGTGCAAGTTTATTGAAGGCGCTGCCAGGAACATGTCCGAGGCCCGGGTGCTGGATGAAATTAAACACTTTGGCCCGGAACTGGCCATTATCCATACGACCACGCCAAGCATATACGGCGATATTTCCTATGCACAAAAGGCCAAAGGGCTTACCGGTTGTATGACCGTGTTGGCGGGGGCCCATGCCTCGGCAGTACCCGATGAGTGCCTTCTGCAGGGAGGCGTTGACGCTGTGGCAAGGGGGGAGTGCGATTACACTTTAAAAGAACTGGCAGAAGGTAAGCCCCTCTCCGAAATAGACTCAATATCCTACATGGACAACGGCAAGGTGGTCCACAATAAAAACAGGGCCTTGCTTGATGTAAACGAACTGCCCTTTCCGTCGTGGAGACATGTAGACCCCAGGTGGTATCGCGACGGAGGCAAGCTCTATCCCTTTTTGACCCTGTATACGGGCAGGGGGTGTTTTGGAGAATGTACCTTCTGCCGGGAGACCCAACTCATCAACGGCAGGATGTTGCGCATGCGCAGGGCAGAGCTAATCGTCGATGAGATGGAGTACAACCTGGGGTTGTTCCCGTTCATACGAGAGATCATGTTTGAGACGGATACTTTTACCGCCATGCCCTCTCATGTAGTTGAGGTCTGCCAGGAGATATTGAGACGCGGTATTAACAAGAGGGTGCAATGGAGTTGTAATGTAAGGGTTGATGTCAAGCTGGAGCTGCTCCCCCTTATGAAAAAGGCCGGGTGCAGGATGCTTATGGTGGGATTTGAGTTCGGCAGTGACGAACAACTAGTGGCGGTGAAAAAAGGTACTACGGTTGAGATGGCAAGGAGATTTGCGCAGACCGCAAGGCGTCTGGGCTTTACCATTCACGGGTGCTTTATGATAGGTGCCCCGGGAGAAACAAGGCAATCCGCACAAAAAACCATAGACTTCGCAAAGAGCCTTCCCCTGGATACGGCACAGATATCAGGCATTGCAGTATATCCGGGTACCAAAATGTATGCCTGGGCAAAGGAAAATAACTACATACGTGCCAAGGACTGGCCCGATTGGGTCGATGAGGACTGTGAACAGAAAACCATACTCTCATACCCACAGATGTCCAAAGAGGAGATTGACTACTACATAGACAAGGGGCTAAGGGAGTTCTACCTGAGACCTAAACAGGTGCTCAAAATGCTTATGACGCTAAGGTCCTTTGACGATGTTGTGAGAAAGCTTTATGGGTTAAGGGGGTTTGTCGATTATTTCACGAGGAAGAAACCGTGAAGGTTGCAATTACCATAGGGGTTTATAACGAAGAGGAAAACATCGCCAGACTCATAGACAGTCTGTTAAACCAAACGAAAAAACCCGACGAAATTATTATAGTGGACGACGGCTCCGTTGACCGTACCGGGGAGATAATAAACTCCTATGCTGGCAGATATTCAATCGTCAGATATATATACCAGGAAAATGCCGGTCCGGCCACCGCGCGTAACCGTGCGTGGAAGAGCACGGAGGCAGACATCTGTGTCTTCACTGACGGCGACTGCGTGGCCGCAACAAATTGGCTTGAGGAGTTGCTAAAACCCTTCTCTGACGAAACAGTGGCGGCAACCGGGGGCACGTATGAGACCCTTAATGCCTCAAGTGTGTTGGCAGCCTTTATAGGGCTTGAGATTGCCTGGAAGTATGTGCACGTTCGGGGCGACATAGACGTTCACGGCGCCTATAACCTTGCCGTAAGAAGACACGTCCTGGAAAAAACAGGCGGCTTTGACGAAAAATATAAAAAACCCAGCGGCGAGGACTGGGACCTTACATATAGGATATCGGATATGTCGAGGATCGTGTACGTAAGCTCCGCCGTTGTAGGGCATTACCATCCGGAGGATTTCCTTGACTACATGAAAAATCAGGTAATGCGAGCCTATGACAGGGTTGAGCTGTACAGAGACCACTCCGAAAAGAAAAAGGGCGATACCTATACGGGAAAGATTATCAAGTACCAGATACTGGCATCGGGGGCATTTCTGCCTTCGTTGGTATTTATTTATCCTTTCTTTGCCTATAGTGCCGTTATACCGTTGCTGCCTTTTTCTTTTATGCTGTTTACGGCGTTTGTTCCTTTTGGGTATTATATAAGGAGGGATGTGAGGGTTGCGCTGTTTAGTATACCAGTGCATGTGTGCAGGAATTTTGCATGGCTAATAGGCATTATTAAGGGATTTATGTATCCTCTTAAAAAAGCATGGTAGTTTTTATTTCACGCTTAAAAGGCATGGATTCCTGCTTTCGCAGGAATGACAGTT
>JADGAE010000046.1 GCA_015232165.1 Nitrospirota bacterium | reverse complement strand
GTACGACATTGACATCACAACCGAGCTGATACCGGTCTCTCCGGCGGCACACTATCTGATGGGCGGGGTCGCAACAGACACCTGTGGGAGTACCTCTATAGCAGGGCTTTTTGCGGCCGGCGAGGTGGCCTGTACCGGCGTCCATGGTGCCAACCGCCTTGCCAGCAACAGCCTCCTGGAGGGGCTTGTTTTTGGTGCCAGGGCAGCCACGGCCGCTCTGAGTACTCCCGACCGCAGGGCAGATGTCAGAACATCAGGATTGATACTGCCACTCTGTACAACAAAGATAGAAAACGCCGACGAGATCAGGCAGGCCATCAGAAAGGTCATGTGGGAAAAGGCCGGTATCATACGCTCCGAACAGTCGCTGTCAACCGCCCTCGATACCCTTAAGAGGCGGGAACACGTACTTGAAGACACATACGCAACACGCTATGACAACGAGATCAAAAACATGCTCCAGGTAGCCTGCCTAATCGTGGACGCCGCCCTGCACAGAGAAAACAGCGTGGGTGCACACTACAGAAGCGATTAAACTATGTAAAAACAGGGAATCCACAGGTATAAAAATCAAGAGACCATCAAAGCAATACAAGAAAATTCTTGCATAACTCTTATTTTTAGGCTATACTAATTTTATCAATCAGTACATTAGAGAACAAAATGGAAGAAGTAGAAGCAAAGACACTAAAGGGAGGACGGCATTCTGGAAAACAGCCTGCAAGCTTAATCTTCAGGCGAAGCAAATTTACCCTGCCCAAAAGAGGTTTTCATTGGATTTCAGACATAAGTTTATGATAGATGCCGAGACCTGCTCCAGCGACATGGATGCCCTGAGGCAGATGATAGTTCAGCACGCGGGCGATGCACGGGTTCCACGGAGTATAAGGATTATGGAGGACACGTCGGATTTTTTCAGGATTGAATACGACGATGTACTCTTGTTAGGCGGCAGGCCATACCTCATGCGCAACAACCAGAAGGAGGGGCGCTTTGGCATTGACGACGAACCCAAATTCTGGGTCAGGAAGGCCATAGACCTTGTCGATGGCAGTGGCAAGATAATCAAGATGGTGTTTCACGAGAGGTACAACGCCACTGTTGGGGGGATCATCTTTGACTGCATCAGAAGTCCGCGGAAGGAGGCACGTATCCTGGACAAGGTTGGTGCTCACGAACGCTTCATGCACGGATTTGCGGTAAAGGATTCAGCGGGTAACATCA
Organism: Nitrospirota bacterium; assembly: GCA_015232165.1. Classification (GTDB taxonomy): domain Bacteria; phylum Nitrospirota; class Thermodesulfovibrionia; order Thermodesulfovibrionales; family Magnetobacteriaceae; genus Magnetobacterium. The sequence goes on along the minus strand of JADGAE010000046.1, from coordinate 8,739 downwards.
TAAGGGTGATTGACTACATCCGTGGCGTAAACTTCTCGGCCCACGTCCAATCGCTAAACAAGGGTCACGAGCAATATTACTACTGCCGCCTCAAGGCGGTCATGGACGAGTTCATCGCCTTGACACAGGCTATTGGGTTCCTGCATGACCGCGATGAGAAGCACGGCGACATCAGGCGTGACCACATCATCATCGATGATGACAGTGGCAAGGGGCGGTGGATTGACTTTGACTACACCTTTGCAAGCAGGCAGAACAGGTTTGGTTATGACCTCTTTGGTCTTGGCAACATACTGACATTCATCGTAGCCGGTGGCGACGTCACTGTCCAAACCCTTCAAACCAACAACCCGCAACTCTTGCAACGTCTCAGGGAGGAGGACATGAATATCGTCTTTCAAAACCGTCTGGTCAACCTCAAAAAGGTCTACCCCTACGTCGCTGAGGCATTAAACCTGGTGCTCCTGCACTTCTCCAACGGGGCCAACGTCTTCTATGACACCGTTGGAGAGCTCCTGGAGGACCTCATGGAGGCAAGAGATAAGCTCACATAGGTGAGACAAAGGAGCTGCGTGCCATGAAAGAAACAGACGCTAAAAACGACATGTTTACATTAGTCAAGGGCAGACGGCTATTGATAGCCGTGGATGACAACGAGCAATCACACCGCGCGGTATCCTTTGTGGGTGGATTGCTTGGAGGGTTGCCGGGGTTTAGCGCCCACATATGCCACATTGCCATACTGCTTGAGGACGATGCCTTTGTCTCCGAGGAGGAATCCAGGGAATGGGCAAATTTCCTCGTTGAGGAAAAACGCAAGATGCTCCAGACCTACCGCGACATGCTTATAGAGGCCGGATTTGACGCGGAGGTCGTATCCACCAGTGTAGTGTTGAGCAAGCAGTCAACCCTTGCCGAAAGCATCATCAGGGAGCAGCGCAACAGCGGAGCCTGCATCATCGTGGTTGGCAGGCGCGGAATATCCAAAAAGGAGGAGTTCATCCTCGGCAGCACGACAAACACCCTCATCCACACGTGCAAGAACTGCGCAGTCTGGGTCGTTGAATGAAAAAGATAAGAGATAGAAGGGAGGGCTTTGCCCTCCCTTAGACCCCCCCGCAAGGGGACCAGTCTCCCACTGAGCCGGGGGTCGCTGACCCCTTGACCCCGTAATGCTCAATCCTGATACTTGGAGTTGTTGTTTATAGCAGTGCAAAAGTCTAAAAATAGCTTAAGTGTGGCAAGGTGGTTATAATTGCTTGTTCGTTTGATTAATTCTTGTATGTAGTGCTCTTCTATGACATAGCGAGGATTGGATTTTGAATGTTTAATCTTTTTTTCTCTAAACAACGCATTAAGGTATGCTGAGTGAAATCTTGCGTGGGTTGTAAAATCACCGTTGTTTAGCATTAATTCAGGATCGTCCGTTGATACGTTGAAATGGCTTGTGTATTTTTTTAATTCTGCTCCATTAGGGTATTCTAAATAAATTTGCCTGTTTCCTAAGAACCATGTCTCAAGGCATCTGTTTTGGATTACTATTTCCAGTCTTGCAGTCTTAAGCGATAACCCTTCATCAGACAGAAACTCGATAATCTCTGTGTATTTGTCAACAACATCCATCTCTTCTGCATCAAGACATACAACCAGGGACTATACTGTTGATATGTATTTACGTCTCCAATAGCAATAGGTAAATGGTTACGTTTAATAGAAGGATAGCCACCAGCAGAAAGAATATAGTAATTATTTTCTCTTGCTAACTCAAATCTTTCCACTTCTACTAACTGTGGGACAAGGTATGTAAGCCACTTGGGATAGACTTTAGTTTCCGTAGTTCCCTCAACCAAAAAATATAGATTCAACCTCCTACAATACCATCCTTATACTCAGGCAGATTCATAAGGCGTATAAAAGCTTCATGGTGTGATTTAACGTTCAAAAGCTCATCAGCATCATGTGTTGTTACAACACCGCCCTTTCTATTAACAACTTTCCAGTGCTTTCTGCCTACATTGTTTATTATATATGGGTGATGACTTGTAATTATGTATTGTGTCTTTCTTTCACTGGATAAACTCTCTCCCAATATACTAATGCAATTTATACCAAGACCGTTCTCAAATTCATCTATTAAACTTACAGTGCCTTCCGGTTGCAAATACATCTCACATATTAGATAAAGAGTCTTTAACATTCCACTAGAAATTCTATCAACCGGTATCCAGTTATCAATTCCTCTTTCTTTTATTTGAAAAGAAAATATAACAAAGTCATCCTTTAGTTGTTTGAGTTTTATTCTTATGTTCTCTACGTTTGAAAATAAATCAGTAAAATGTTCCTTTATTTCTTCAAATGTTTCCTTAAAAAATTCTGATACAAGTAAAAACTTAATAATGATTGGTATTTCATAATTACGGATCTCTTCTAATTTACTATAATGATAATTTTGTAGTGACTTAAGTAGTTTATCAGATATAATCTCACGTCTTATTACCTTGTTATGAACATAAATCATTTTTAAGCTATTATAGGCAGGTGAAATATCATCCTCTTCTTTTAATGTATGAATCGTACTTACATCCGGTAGTAACTTTGGAGTTTCTTTTCCTTTAAATAAAATCTTTTCATCATCACGTTCTACGATTATTTCCCACTTCCTATATAATCTTTCATAAATAAGGGAAAACCTCCTTTTTCTAAATCTATCTGTAAAACCATCTTCGCTATAATCATTTTGCTTTTCAAATGCACCCATCCATCTATATTCGTTACCATCATTCGTAGAAAAATCAATGTCCCACTCTACACCGCTAAACGAACCTCCCTCAGCAATATTTTTAACCGTATCTATTGCCCTCAGTATCTCCGTCTTGCCAACGCCGCTTATGCCAACCAACAACGTCAGATCGGAAAACTTCGTCCTTTCCAGCTTCCATCCTCTGGTCTTGTCGTGATATTCAAATTCCTTGATCCTCATTGATAATTAGGTTACCTTAAATATTATCCTACAGTCAACTAAAAATGGGCGCAGGGGGTGCATAAATTTTTCATGGGTGACAAGTGGTAATAAAAATGCGTATAATGGGGTCAAGGGGGTCGGCCCCCTTGCGGGGGAGGTCGAGGAGGGGGTGCGGCAACACCCGCTGTGCGGGCGGAGCCGCCCTCTTTGCAGGGGTTTAGGGGACGGAGTCCCCATTCTTTTCTTTGACGCAGCAACCCATGACTTTCTTATGCACCCTCTGAACCACGATTTGAAGGATTAAGGGATTATCAGGATTATGTTAAGAAAGCTTTGTGCTTTTTTTTCCTGTAAATCCTTTAATATGTGCAATCATGAATCAGACAGTCCCTTGTGCTTCCTTAAGTCAACAGCATTACCTTGCAGGGGGTTCTGAAGGGGGCGCGTTAACGTCGTTGTGCGAGCGGAGGGGGTGAGGCACCCCGGCCACAAGACGCCTCTTTCTTTCCTCAAGGTAACCATGAGTTTCTTATGCGCCCTTTGGCAGGATGTAGGATGACAAATACTGTCCGATAATGCTAAATTAAAAGCAATAATAATGCCATGAACATAAAGTAAGCACAAGGATAAAGAAAGCTATGCGGCATATGAACCTCTCCATATGAGTGAGACGGCATCCATAAAGGTGCGGATAAAGGGTATGAGTTGTGCCGCTTGTGTCGGTGCTGCGGAGAGGTCGCTGAGGGCTCTGGATGGTGTTGTCTCGGTATCGGTGAATCTGGCCGCTGAGAGGGCATTCATCCAGTACTCGCCAACCATCCTGGACTTCGAGGACATCAGGACGGCCATTGTCAACTGTGGCTATGAGGCAGAGCTTATCACGCAATCCAGCACCGACAAAGAGCAACTCGAACGCCGGAGGGATTTTACAGCCTTGAAGAGGCATTTCATTATCAGCGCGCTGTTGACAATTCCAATTGCGTCTGGTTCGATGCTGACGCTTCCCGTGCTTTCCAATGTGTACGTGCTCTTTGTCCTGTCCAGTGTGGTACAGTGGTGGTTGGGGATGCGTTTTTACGGGGCAGCCCTGTCGGCCCTGCGACACTTCTCTGCCAACATGAACACGCTGATAGCGGTTGGCACCACCTCGGCATATGTCTATAGCTGTGCGGCGGTGTTTGCACCGGGACTTTTTGAGGCCGACGGGATTGCTCCACACGTGTACTTTGATACCTCGGCGGTGATCATCACCCTGATCCTGCTGGGCAGGATGCTTGAGCTGCGGGCAAAGGGGCGCACGTCGGAGGCCATAAGGCACCTCATCGGGATGCAGGCAGAGACGGTCAGCGTCCTCCGCAACGACCTCCAGTTGGAGATTGCCGTGGAGGACGTCATCGTGGGTGATATCGTGGTCGTCAGGGCTGGGCAGCGGGTTGCGGTGGATGGTGTCGTTGTTGAGGGGACGTCTTCGGTGGATGAGTCCATGTTGACGGGGGAGAGCCTGCCGGTTGATAAGGCCGTGGGAGATGAACTACTGGCCGGTACGCTCAACGGCCTGAGCGTGCTCAAAATTAGGGCGTCAAAGGTCGGCGAGGACTCCACGATTGAGCGGATCATCAGGCTGATTGAACAGGCACAGGGGTCTAAGGCCCCCATACAGAGGTTTGCCGACAGGGTGGCCGCGGTATTTGTACCAGTTGTGATATTGATAGCCGTGTTGACGTTTGTGCTGTGGTACTTGTGGGGACCGTCTTTCACAATGGCGATGATGAACTTCATAGCCGTGTTGATCATTGCCTGTCCGTGTGCCCTGGGGCTGGCAACGCCAACCGCCATCATGGTGGGTAGCGGCAGGGGGGCACGGCAGGGGATACTCATAAGAGATGCCGAGGCCCTTGAAAAGACCTGCAAGGTAGACACCGTCGTGATGGACAAGACCGGCACAATAACCGTTGGTAGACCAAAGGTCACGGAGGTCAGCACAAGCCCCTCTTGCGGGATGACCGTCCCGGAGGTATTGAGACTTGCAGCGTCCATAGAGAGAGACTCGGAGCATCCACTTGGGGCGGCCATTGTCAACCTTGCCAGGGATAGGGGGATTGACCCCCTGCAGACGGAGGGTGTTGTGACGCTCCCCGGAGGTGGCATAAGAGGACGCCTAAGTGGGGATTTAATTGGTTATGAGCGGGAGGTTGTCATAGGGAACCTCCAGCTTATGACACGGGAGGCTGTTGATTGTTCGGAGCTTATGCCTGAGATCGAGCGTCTTACGCAGGAGGCCAAGACCGTTGTGATCATGGCAGTGGGAGGCAGTGCGGTGGGCATCTTTGCCATTGCCGACACCGTCAAGGAGACCTCGGCCAAGGCCATCAAGGGCCTCACGGAGATGGGCATAGAGGTGGTGATGCTTACCGGTGATAATCAAAAGACGGCGGAGGCCATCGCAAGGCAGGTCTCAATTACCCGGGTCATTGCCGGCGTGCAAACTCATGAGAAGCTCGACGTCATAAGGCAGTTTAAGGCCGACAACAGGATGGTTGCCATGGTGGGAGACGGCATAAACGACGCACCAGCCCTGGCACAGGCCGACGTGGGCATTGCCATTGGGACGGGGTCAGACGTGACCATAGAGTCCTCAGACATTACGCTGATTAAGGGCGATCTGTTGAGTGTCGTTGACGCCATAAGGCTCTCGCACGAAACCATGATGGTCATCAAGCAGAACCTGTTCTGGGCATTCTTCTACAACATCATCGGCATCCCAGTTGCAGGTGGAGTGCTCTACCTCTTTGGCGGCCCGCTGCTAAACCCCATGCTCGCCTCCCTGGCAATGGCATTTAGCTCCTTGTCAGTTGTCAGCAACTCCCTGCGGCTAAGAAAATAAGTTCAGACCTTGTTGTGGTATCTGCTCTGGCCTTCCTTGAAGGTGATCGTGAATTTTGTCCCTTTGCCGGTGTCTATATCGACGACACCCTTGAGTTTGCTCCTTACAAGGTCGTTGACCAGTTGCAGGCCCGTGTAGGTCTGTCTTTTCAGGGCTTCTTTGTCAAGCCCTATGCCGTCGTCACTGACAATCAACGTGAATTCGTCCTTGACGCGCTTAAAGACAATGAGTATGGTTCCTTTTTGGTCTTTTGTGAAGGCGTGTCTGAGGGCGTTTGAGATCAGCTCGTTGATGATTAGGGCGCAGGGCAGCATGAGATTGATATCAAGGTCCTCCGTGTCAACATCTATGTCTATGTTTGGGGAACTATAGTACAGCTTGTAGGAGGACAAGAGCTCTCCCACCAACTCGCTTATATACTCCTGAGGACTGATGGTTGAAAGGTCCGGGCTGTTGTACAACTTGCCGTGCATCAACGACATTGCCCTGATCCTGGTGTAGCTGCTCTTGAATATCGTAAGCAGTTGTGGGTCGGTGATGTGGTCTGAACTGAGACTGAGCATGCTTGATATGATCTGAAGATTATTATTGACCCTGTGATGCAGCTCCTTCAACAGCAGCATCTTGTCCTTGAGTGAGGCGGTCAGTTGTGTGTTTACCTCTTGCAGTTGCCTGGTTCGGTCCTTGATGATGTCCTCAAGATGATAGTTGTCCTTAAATATCTGCTTTTCCATCTCCTTGAGGTCTGTTATGTCCATACAGCAATATACAAAGGCTACGGGGTCATTGGCCTCGTCGAGGACCATGTCAGAGATGAGCTGCAAGTGCGTGTAACCGGTACCGGAGAAGACAACCTGTTCGGTCTTGTGTCTCTTGTCGGTTGAGAGAGCACAGTACTGATTAGGCAAGAACTCATCCAGTGCCCTGCCAAGCATCTGCAGCGGTGTGAGGTCAAAAATGGCAGATTGAGCGGCATTTACGTATTGTATCTTCATGCGGTCATCCACGATCATGACGCCGATCTGCATGATATCAACGGCCTTTTGCAGTATCGTTATATCCCGGATCGTGCATGACCTTGGTTCAACGGGATGTCGGTTCTCTGTGGTGTTTGACCTTATGGCAAGGCGGAGTTTTATAGCGCCCGTCAACTCATAGGGATTAAGCGGTTTGCGGAGGAACGAGCAGACATCAAGGTCGAGCAATGTCTTCAACACCTCAGGATTGCCACCGTCCGTTAAAACAACAAAGTATACTTCGTCTTTGTGGTGTTTTTTCAGGAGCCTTATAAGGTCAAGCCCCCCGACCTCCATAAGTCCAACGTCCATCAATACAATCGACGGCCTGTGTTGCTGCCACCCCTCAAGACCCTCCATTACGCCGGTGGCGGTTAGTGTCGTGTATCCCCCAACGGAGAGGGTATCGTGCACTTGCCTAATTGTTGCCGCGTTGTTATCTATTACCAGGATAGTATTGTTTAGCATCTGTGCACCCAATCAGGCATTAAGAAAACGCCATATTTTTTTATCGGAAGTGTGGATGTGTTCAATAAGCCAGTCTCTGAGAAAGTTCATAAGCTTTGCATCCACCATTACCTTGCCTTCCAGGAACTGTTCCTGTAGGTCAAGCACCTGCGTTGTGAGTTGTTCGTGTTCGCGCTTATGTTGTGCGATATCTGGGTACTTATAGGCCTCCATGAGGCCCTCCTCGGCACTGAAGTGGTACCTGGTATAGTCAATAAGCTCTTTAAATATACCGCTTAAAATCTCCTTTGCCATTTTTGCACTCATTGCGTCAAACAGGTTGTTTATAATGTCTATAAGTGCCTTGTGCTGGTCGTCTATCTCCTTGATACCAAGGCCAATGCTATCATTCCATACTATAAAAGGCATTTACGTTGACACTCCTTTTTGTTATTTATTTCAGAGCCCCACATTTCATCAGTCCCCCCATGTGTCAAAGCTCTATGACGCTTAACACACGGGGGACAGATGACTTATTGGGTCTGCCCGAGCTTGTTGAGCTGTTCCTGAAGCAGTTGATTCAAGGCTGCCTTTTCCTCGTCTGTTGGTTCTTTCTTGTTTTCCCTTGCCATTATCCCGTACTTGTCCAGGTCAAAGGAATAAAGGAATATATCCCTGGGTGTTGCGGAGCTGCTGGAACTCATACATGCCGCAAAATAGACATCAGAGATGGGGGCAACCATATAAAAGCCATCATTGCCATATCCATACACGGCACTGGAGGATTTGCTCATGGGAAACAACAAACACACCGGATTCAATACCGTATATGAGGGGTAAGTAAGAATGGCGATCTTCTGGTTTACCGAGGCATTAAAAACAAGCGCCACCATGTTAGTGCTCGAAACGTTTCCATACGCCGCCCCTATCAACCCTGGGTATTGGGCTGCCCCTGCCGTGGTTGCCAACATTACTAACAACGCAATAACAATAACCGTCCTTTTTAACATCAGTTTTCTCCTTTTTTTTAAGTTTTTTATCTGTTTACGTCTACTGCTTATAAGCGGACCATAGTCACTTACATACCATTACCTCCTTATCCAAGTTAGGGTACATAATATATAGTAGCATTTAGTGGTGTCGGTTAGTCAACATACAACAACCAGCGATTCAGGGTGTAAAATTATTGGAGAGGCAAGAAAATTTCTTGAACATATACTTCCTTTGCATCTTTATTTTGTGACAAAATATGTCAATCAGATGCTTCTTGTTACAGCCTATGTTTTTTATGTTTTGACGACCTCCTTATTCATAACCTTCAAGGTTAGCCCTAATTTATAGCGCGTTTCGATTGCGTGCAATACAAAGAACAAGGAGGGCGCCTCCGCCCGCACGGCGGGTGTTGCCGCACCCCCTCCTCAGACCTCCCC
>JADGAE010000045.1 GCA_015232165.1 Nitrospirota bacterium | reverse complement strand
CCCTTGCAGGATGAGGGTCTTAGGGAGAAGGACAGAGTCCTTCTCCCTTTTTTTTCTCAAGGCACCCACGACTTTTTTTTATGCGCCTTTTTTTGTGGGGGGCTTGTTTTTTTTCAGGCGTTTTTATTAAAATGAGTTAAAATTCTTAACTTAAGGAGAATAGAGCCAAGATGTCATTATTGGAAAAATACGTAAAAGAACCAAAGATTGCCTACTTCACAATGGAGATAGGACTCAAGGACGACATCCCGACCTACAGTGGAGGGCTTGGGATACTGGCCGGTGATACGATCAAGTCTGCCGCTGACCTGAACCTTCCGGTTGTGGCCGTAACGATCATGCACCGTAGGGGGTATTTCACGCAGGACTTTGATGAAAGCGGCTATCAGATAGCGCACCCCGTCAACTGGGACCCCTCAACATATATGACCCTTGCCCCCGAAAAGGTCAGCGTACGCATAGAGGGCCGGACGGTCTACATACAGACCTGGGTTTACTTTATCCAGAGCCTTCGCGGTGGCGTGGTACCGGTGCTATACCTTGACACCGACATGCCCGAAAACAGCGCCGAGGACAGGGAATTGACCCACTTCCTCTATGGCGGAGACAGCCACTACAGGATGAAGCAGGAGGTGATCCTTGGCATTGGCGGAGTGCGGATGCTCAGGGAGTTTGGCTTCACCATAAAGAAGTACCACATGAACGAAGGCCATGCCTCATTTTTGACCCTTGAGCTCCTGCACAAGTACAAGAAGGACATAGAGTCGGTGTGGGATGAGTCGCTGGTCTGGGACTTTGATTCAGTCAAGGAGCTGTGCGTATTTACGACCCACACGCCCGTAGAGGCCGGACACGACAGGTTTGACTACGAGCTCTATCAAAAAGTCATCGGCGACTACTTCCCCGAGAAGGTGATCCGTTGGTTGGCGGGTGAGAAGGACCTCAACATGACCATGCTGGCGCTGAATCTCAGTAACTATGTCAACGGTGTTGCCAAAAAACACGGCGAGGTCTCCCAGAGCATGTTCCCCGGCTACAGGATCAACGCCATAACAAACGGCGTCCACTCCTACACCTGGACGGTGGAAAACTTTAAACGTCTCTATGACAAGTACATCCCCGGGTGGGCCAATGAGCCGGAGACCTTTGTGCGGGTCGGTCTGATCCCCAAAGAGGAAATCTGGAATGCCCACATGGAGGCCAAAAGGGTCCTCATAGACTACGTAAACTCCACAACCGGCATCGGCATGGACTACAACACGCTGACGCTGGGGTTCGCTCGCAGATTCGCCACATACAAGCGTGCAAATCTACTGTTTTCTGACGTTGAGAGACTCATAAGGATCGCCAAGGGCAAGGTGCAGCTCATCTTTGCCGGCAAGGCACATCCCCGTGATGAGGCCGGAAAGAAACTGATCCAGTCCATCTTCAATTATTCACGCGAGCTGCGCGATAAGATAAAGATCGTGTTTGTGAAGAATTACCGTATGGACATCGCCCTGATGCTTGTCTCAGGCGTTGACGTGTGGCTTAACAACCCGCTGCGTCCGCTGGAGGCATCCGGTACCAGCGGCATGAAGGCCACTCACAACGGGGTGCCAAACTTCAGTGTCCTTGACGGCTGGTGGATTGAAGGACACATAGAGGGTGTCACCGGATGGTCTATCGGCCCGGCGGCCACCGAAATAGCTCCCGATGAGGGCATGAACGTAATTGACGCCGAGGACCTGTACCACAAACTCGAAAACGTCATTATCCCCACTTACTACAACAACAGACAGCAGTGGCTTAACATTATGGCCGACACCATAGCCAAAAACGCATACTACTTCAACACCCACAGGATGATGCGTCGCTATGTCACCGAGGCCTACATAAAGTAGACGGATAAAAAATGGGGGGACCTTGTCCCCCCTACCAACTCCCTCCTGAAACCTTACACACCGGTAATTTTACTCTTGCCATGAAAAATTTATGCACACGTCATGATTTTATCTCTTGACAAAACGAATATATTAGGTTAGACTATAGTCTGTTTTTTAGCTAAAGCAATAGATTTGGAGGAATATTATGCAGAGAGAAACAGGGTGGGTCAAACCCACAACGGCGGTGATAGCTACCGCAAAAAAGAAGGGGATGCGATCCACGGTAACAATGTTGGCAGCGTTGACTCTGATGCTTATGCTGTTGAGCAGCTGCGGGTTTGTTGCAGATGGACCGTTTGGATGGATATACACAGACACAAAGGTGCCCGTGTATATGGGGACGGCACCAACCGGCTCTAAAAATGGAAGGGCGTGTATTCACTCCTTCTTTGGTGCAATCTCTATAGGCGACGGCAGCATAGAAACCGCAATGAAAGATGCCGGCTTAAAAGGAGTCTATACCATCAATAAGGAAAACCTTAGCGTACTAGGTACCTATACCAGACAATGTACCCTGGTAACCGGTGATTAATATGCACAGGCGCTTGATGCTGCGACATTGAGGACCTTGAAGGGTTGGAATAATCGGGTTGGAACAATCAATAAAATAACTGATAAAAGGAGGTGAATATTTGTGGATAATGAAGCTGCAGTAACGGAGTCCGGTAAGAGTCGCTTGATAGCGCTGCTACTGTGTTTTATGTTTGGCTGGATGGGAGCCCACAGGTTCTATGCCAAGAAGATCGGCACAGGTGTAGCAATGCTGCTAACAATGGGTGGCTTTGGACTATGGGTGTTTTATGACATAATCCTGATCCTTGTAGGTAAGTTCAGGGATTCTGATGATGTCTGTATGACAAGTTGGGATTGGAAGATTTAGCTTAACGGATATTCGTTTCGCTTGGAAATGGTTTTTGGTGGCGCAAATGGGGTGGCGCATATAACGATTGTCCACCCCGCTTGCTTTTTTTAGTAGCGTAGATTGTTAATGGCAACTTGTTGTACAATGAATACCGGTGGGGCCTGCTAGGTCAGGCATGTTGGCAGGCGGATAGGCCGGTCGAACTTGGACAGACTCCCAAAGTGTTCAGGTCACTGCGGTGATTAGGACAAAGAGAGGCTTAATTAAACATAAAACGAGATAGAGGAACACCTTTAAATAGATGGTTATGCAGTTAAAAGATAAGCACGGCGTAAGTACAACGTTTATATTGGCAGCCATGGTCCTGCTTGTATGCACGGCCGGGGTAGCGTTTCATTTAAGACAGGGTTGGCCGGTTGTAGTGGCTTTCTCAATATTGGTAGTGATTAAACCGGAGTGGTGGTCCATGCTCATCCTGGGCCTTGTTTATACCATATTTTTACACAGCGGGTGGCCCCTGTTGGGGGCGGTGTTTTTTGCAATCCTTGGTAAACCCAAGAGATGGTGGCCGATACCGGCAGGCATTGCCTTCGCTCTCGTAGAGGTGTTGTCCTTCTATCTATCCGAAAGACCCCTTGGCATAACAAGAGGTTATACCGTCCTGGGCTCCATTGCCACTAAACTAATATCCCCCAAACACCTGGACGACGTCTCCTACTGGAGTATCTATGAACCATATATAGATTGGACAATATTCGTTATCATAGGCACAATCCTTGGCAGCTTCCTGTCGGCCAGGTACTCGGGCGACTTTAGGCTAAACGCCGTGCCCGAGCTGTGGAAACAGTCGCGCGGCAAGTCCGTTATCAAGAGATGGCTATGGGTGTTTCTGGCCGGTATACTGATGGGCTTTGCGGCAAGGATAGGAGGTGGGTGTATAAGCGGCGTGTTGATATCTGGCGCTATACAGCTTGCACCAAGTGGTTTCATTTTTATGATGAGCGTATGGATCGGAGGTGTCACAACCACCTTCCTGTTCTACCGAAGCAGGACCATAGTGGTCAGAAGAGAAGATTAGCATGATGGATATTGAATTTATAGGAACGCAGGAGTTGATCAAGAGACTGGTCGGCATCTTTGATCCGGAGACGATAACGGCCATAAAGGGTGGCAGTAGCCTCTATGGCGGATTGATCATAGGATTGTTGTTTGGCGTCATACTGCAAAAAGGCAGGCTCTGTAAGTACGACATCGTAACCGGTCTGTTCAGACTACAGGATTTTACGGTATTTCGCCTGGGCACGCCGGTACTTATGGTCTCAATGGTGCTCATATATCTGTTTGTGGATATGAAATATATAGAGCTGCACGTTCCCAAGACCGTGATAGTACCGCAGATCATAGGCGGTTTGCTCTTCGGGGCGGCCATTGCCATAATGGGTTACTGCCCGGGGACCGCAGCCGGGGCCATCGGCGAAGGCTCCCTCGACGGTATCCCCGCCATCCTGGGCATGATATCGGGTGCCGTGATCTATGCAGAGTTCTTCCACGATGACCTTGCCGAAACTTTCCTGACGTGGGGAGCCGTTGGAAGAGGCACATTCCCCGACATATTTGAGATCAACCACTGGTACCTGATCGTCCTGTTCCTGCTCATGGCCACAATGTTCCTGCTGATGACCACAATGGTTGACTGGATGATCATATTCCTGCGTAGAACCTTCAACATGTTCCAGGACCTTACCGTGGCAATGGAAGAAAAACTCCCCCCGGAATCGGGAAAAACCGGAGTAACCCTGAAAAAAAAGACAAGCACGGACGATAAAAATGCGGATATGACACCCTACAAAAAAAAAGAACACGCGGCCAAAAAACTTAAAAAAAACCTCTTCGATATCTTCCATAACCCGGATTGACTCTAACCAAATGCCAAATCAATTGTGCCCGATCAATCGCACCCGACCAGCCGTGTCCGCCACTTGTGGCATAGTGCGGATTGTAGAAACCGCCAAAACAAGAGACTGGATTATTTGTGGCCCCATTTGATAAAATTACACTCAAATAAGATAAGGAGGTAAGACAGGATAGTGATGAAAGGACAAGTGGCCCTGGTAACCGGTTCGGCACGAGGCATAGGCAAAGAGATTGCCAGGGTGTTAGCCCGCAGGGGTGCAAGCGTCATAATATCCGACGTAAATCTCCAACAGGCGGAGGAAACCGCCCTGGAGATCGAACAAGAGACAACATCGGGTCAACCCGTTGAGGGAGTAAAGACCGAGGCGATGAAATTTGACGTCTCCAACAGCACGGAAGTGGAAGCGGCCTTTGCAAGCATAGTCGAACGCTTTGGCAGACTTGACGTACTGGTAAACAACGCTGGCATTACGCGCGACGCCCTGCTCCTGAGAATGAAAGACGAAGACTGGGACGGCGTATTAAACATAAACCTCAAGAGCGTGTTTCTCTGCTCCAAGGAGGCCATCAAGATAATGTCAAGACAACGCTACGGCCGTATCGTAAATATATCGTCCGTCGTGGCCTTCATAGGCAACCCCGGTCAGGCCAATTATGCCGCCTCCAAGGCCGGTATCATAGGGCTTACCAAAACGGCCGCCAAGGAGTACGCAAAACGCGGCGTTACGGTCAATGCCGTGGCCCCGGGGTTTATCGTAACCGCAATGACCGATGCACTGCCCGATAAGGTCAAACAGGAGATGCTCGCAACCATACCAATGGGAAAACTCGGCGAAATAGCAGACGTGGCCAACGCCGTGGCATTCCTGGCATCGCCGCAGTCGGGATATATCACCGGTAACTGCATCCACGTCAATGGCGGGATGTATATGTAGCGCAATGGGGCGGATACCACCCTGTAGCCATTTATTAGTACATAAAAACAGATGATTATTGTAATTCAACATAAGCTCGATAGAGTTGAAACATCATGATGGAGGTTATCTAAATGGTAGACGAAAAGGTAAAGGCAATTATAGCAAAGCAGTTGAGTATAGACCCAGGGCAGGTAAAGCCGGAGGCGTCGTTTATAGAGGACCTTGGGGCCGATTCACTCGACACGGTGGAGCTTGTAATGGCCTTTGAGGAGGCCTTTGGGGTACAAATCCCCGATGAAGAGGCCGAAAAGATCACACGAGTATGTGACGCCATAGATTATATCACCAAAAAACTCGGCGATAAGTAGCAGTATGTCATGGAAAAAAACAGGGTAGTAGTAACCGGACTAGGTATGATAACCCCTGTAGGGTGCGGGGTGGACAAGGCATGGAACGCCCTGCTCTGTGGCACAAGCGGTATTGGAAAGGTAACCAGGTTCAATGACCCGGACCTTCCCGTTCAGATAGTCGGCGAGGTGGACGACTTTAACCCCGAGGACTACATACACCCCAAGGAAGTAAAAAAGATGGACCGCTTCATCCAATTTGCCATGGGCGCCTCGGATATGGCAATGAAAGATTCAGGGCTAAAAATAACGGAGGAAAACTCCCACCGCTGTGGTGTAATCATAGGCTCGGGGATGGGCGGCCTACCAACCCTCGAACACTACTACAAGGCATACCTCGATGGCGGTTACAAAAAGGTCTCACCCTTCTTTATCCCCATGATGATAATAAACCTTGCCGCCGGCAGCGTCTCTAT
Organism: Nitrospirota bacterium; assembly: GCA_015232165.1. Taxonomy (GTDB): domain Bacteria; phylum Nitrospirota; class Thermodesulfovibrionia; order Thermodesulfovibrionales; family Magnetobacteriaceae; genus Magnetobacterium. The sequence continues at coordinate 3,577 of JADGAE010000045.1, read as the reverse complement.
GAAGTATGGCATGAAGGGTCCTAACTCTGCCATCGTAACGGCTTGTGCATCCGGCAATCACGCCATAGGAGAGGCCTTCAGGCTGATCCAGAGAGGCGACTCTGATGTCATGCTCACCGGCGGTACGGAGTCCGTGCTCACCCCTCTGGCCATTTCAGGATTCGCCGTCATGAAGGCCCTCTCGCGAAGAAACAACGCCCCCCATAAGGCAAGCCGTCCTTTCGACCTCAACAGAGACGGCTTTGTCATGAGCGAAGGCTGCGGGATCATGACTATAGAAAGCCTCCAACATGCCGTCAAACGAAACGCCAGGATATATTGCGAAATCGCAGGGTACGGTATGAGCGCGGATGCCCACCACATAACCGCGCCATCTCCCGAGGGAGAGGGGGCGTATAGGTGCATGAAGGTCGCCATCAACGATGCAGGGATCAATCCGGAAGACATAGGCTACATAAACGCACACGGGACCTCTACCAAGATCAACGACGAGCTGGAATCCATCGCCATCAAAAACCTGTTCAAAGAACATGCCTATAAACTGGCCATCAGCGCAACAAAGTCAATGACGGGTCATCTGCTGGGGGCAGCAGGTGGTGTTGAGGGGGTCATCTGTGCCCTCAGCATATATAACGGCATCATCGCTCCAACAATAAACCTCGATGACCCCGACCCCATATGCGACCTCGATTACGTTCCCCACAAGGCTCGTAAGGCGGATATAAACTACGCCCTCTCAAATTCCTTCGGATTTGGCGGTACCAACGCATGTCTGGTGTTTAAAAAATACAAGGATGACGTCTGATAGCTCAACCCTGAATCCGCTGTCGGAACTCCACTGCCCGGGGCTATCAGTGCAGTTGCCACAACCGCATGAGCCTGCGGAGCCTTCCACGGTTGCTACCCTGGAGGCGCTTCAAGGACAATTGCACTATATCTTCAAAGACAGGGAACTGCTATTAGAGGCATTGACTCATCGCTCCTACTTCCACGAGAGTCCAGGCAAGAGCCGCGCCTACAACGAGCGCTTTGAGTTTCTCGGGGATGCCGTGTTGGGGATGGCCATAACGGATATACTCTTCAGGGAAAACGCATCCCTGTCGGAGTCGGAGATGTCCAAGCTAAAATCCTACCTGGTCTCAAGGGAGATACTGGCACAACTGGCCTCGGAGATAGATATCGGACGATATATCAGACTTGGCAAGGGGGAGGAGTCAACCGGTGGCAGAAAAAAAAGCTCGCTAATAGCAAACACCCTGGAGGCGATAATCGGGGCCATATTCCTTGACAGCGACTATCCGGTCGTCAAATCCGTGATCATGCAACTGTATACCCCGGCCATCAACAGGGCCATAAACCAACACCACCCCTACGACTACAAGACAACACTACAGGAATTGAGTCAGACGCTGTTTGCAACCCTGCCCGAGTATCGCCTGATAAGTGAAATGGGCGATGACCACAACAAGACCTTTGTCTACGAGGTCTGCCTCAACGCCCAGCCACTGGCAACCGGAACCGGTAAAAGTAAAAAAACCGCCCAAATAAACGCAGCCTGTGCAGCGCTACAAACACTGCACAAGAAAGAGATATAATATAATGGTCAAACGCACATGAACAACACACCCCTTACATATAAAGATGCCGGCGTCAACATAGCCCGGGCCGATGCCTTTATAAACGAAATCACCCCAATGGTCAGAAGTACGTTTCGCAAGGAGGTACTAACCGACATAGGAGCGTTTTATTCCCTGTTCAAGGTTGATCTCAGCAGGTACAATGATCCCGTGTTGGTCAGTAGCACCGACGGTGTGGGTACGAAGCTCAAGATCGCCTTTATACTCAATAAGCACGACACCATCGGGATCGACCTGGTGGCCATGTGCGCTAACGACATACTGACGGCGGGGGCAGAACCGTTGTTCTTCCTTGATTACCTGGCCGTGGCCAGGCTGGAGCCGGACGTGGCAGTGGACATTCTGAGAGGCATTACGGAAGGGTGTCTGCAGGCGGGGTGTTCGCTGGTAGGTGGTGAGACCGCTGAGATGCCCGGATTTTACGCGGAAAACGAATACGACATATCGGGCTTTGTCGTTGGCATCCTAAACAGAGGCGACGTCGTTGACCCCAATAACGTACAGATCGGTGACACCGTCATAGGGCTTGCCTCAACCGGTCTGCACAGTAACGGCTATTCCCTGGTACGGAGGCTTTTTTTTGACATCAATAAGCTCGACGTCAACGTCCATATGCCAGGGCTTGACAAAACGCTCGGTCAGGAACTCCTGACCCCGACAAAGATATACGTTAAGACCATACTAAACGCAAAAAAAACCCTCGATATCAAGGCTATGGCACACATAACCGGCGGAGGGCTTACGGGCAACCTCCCGCGTATCCTACCCCAAGGACATGGTATACGAATAACACTCGGCTCGTGGGATGTCCCGCCAATATTTCAGCTTGTACAAAAAATGGGCACCGTCGATACCCCGGAGATGTTTAAGACCTTCAACATGGGGATCGGTTACGTGATCATAACCACAAGGAATGACTGCCAAAGGGCACTGGAGGTACTCAGCCAATCCGGGCAGCAGGCCCACATCATCGGAGAGGTCATTAAGGGCAGCGGGGTTGAGTATCATTAGCATATTGCCATCCGGTGATCAGATTTCACAATATACACTTTTTTTCTGAAATAAAAACTATAAACGTGGGAGGAAGAGATGAAAAAAATAGCCACTACAGAGATATATGAAGACGGCCAACACATTATCAAACAGGGTTCCTTTGGCGAGGGCACTTATGTGATCCTCTCAGGCAAGGTTGCAATCAATGTAAAAGACAACGGCGTTGATTTGACGGTCACACATCTGACCGCGGGGGATATCTTTGGACACATGAGTTTCATTGATCGACAGCCGCGCTCTGCATCGGCAGTGGCAATGGGCACTGTCAAGGTCGGTTTGTTTGACAAAGACTATCTTGACACCGAAATCAACAAGACCTCGGAGGACTTTCGCATTATCCTCAAGGCCCTCACGGAAAGACTCAGAGATACAACCAGCAAGCTGGTCAACCTGACGATCAAGTACTATCGCTTGACAGGCTCAACCGAATAACAATACAGTCCAATGCTATACCAAGTACCTGCTCATGCTAAAAGGGGCGTTTGTGGCCGGGGCGGGTACGACAATTGAGCCCAGGGCGGGTGCGAAGAAGTCCCCTTGACCCCATTAAAGTGCCGTGAATTTTGTAGTTAATCCAATCGAAATCTGCTATATATTTGGGTGCATAAAAAAGTGGTGGGCGCCTTGAGAAAAAAAGGGAGAAGGACTCTGTCCATTTGAGCCGGGGGCGGCTCGCCCCTTCTCCCTCAGACCCTCATCCTGCAAGGGGAGGGGCGAGGCGCAATCTTGTCGCAGCGGGTCGCACCCGCCCCGGGCACGAAGAAGTCCCCTTGACCCCGTAATGCTCAATTCTAAAGTTTATATATAGCGCGTTTCGATTGCATGCGATACAAAGAAAGAAAGGGGCGGCTCCGCCCCCCTTCAGAACCCCCTGCAAGGGGACCAGT
>JADGAE010000044.1 GCA_015232165.1 Nitrospirota bacterium | reverse complement strand
GGGAGGCCTGGATGGCTATCTCTGCCGTTTCGAGGTCTCTGATCTCGCCCACCATGATGATATCGGGGTCGTGTCTGAGGATGCTGCGCAGGCCCTTGGCAAAGGTCAGGCCGATCTTGTGGTTTACGTTTATCTGACACACCCCGCGCATCTGGTACTCGACGGGGTCCTCGATGGTGATGACGTTTTTTTCGTCGCTGTATATACTGTTTAGCGCTGCGTAGAGGGTGGTGGTCTTACCGCTGCCCGTGGGGCCGGTGACGAGGATTATACCGTGTGCAGAGGCAAGCATCCGGGCCAGAGACTCCCGGCACTTTGGGGACATCCCCAGTTGGTCAAGGCCGATGAGTCCGCGCTTTCTGTCCAGGAGTCTCAGCACTGCCCGCTGGCCAAACGCCGACGGGATGATTGAGACCCGGACATCAACGTCCTTGCCGCCAACGAGTAGCCGTATGCGGCCATCCTGGGGCAGGCGCTTTTGGGCAATGTCCAGGTCGGCCATTATCTTGATCCGGCTGATGAGGGCGTCCTGGATTATCTTGGGCGGTGCGATGACCCTTCTAAGCATACCGTCGATGCGCATACGCACGACGAGTTCCTTTTCGTATGGTTCGATGTGTATGTCGGAGGCGTTGTCCTTGACTGCCTGCTGCAAGAGGGCGTTGAGGAGTCTGATGATGGGTGCGTCCTCGGTGAGTTCCATTATGTCGTGCGGGGACTGGAACGTTCTAGCCACGGAGTCGAAGTCGCCATCGACCATGTCGCTCATCACCTCGGCAGCCGATCCGATCATCCCGTAGGCGTGGTTGATGAGGTCGAGCAGTCTGTCCTGTTCGACCTTGATGGCCTCCGGTCTTAGTCCCATTGTCCGTGCCAACTCATGCAGGGCGAACATCCCCTGTGTACCGCTGACTAACGCTCTCAGGACGTCTCCGTCGCACCTCAGAGGCAGCACCAGGTTGCCCCGTGCATACGTAAGGGATATCTCCTTAAGAAGCGCAAGGTCAAGTGAGTCATCCCCTATCTCTAAAAACTTCTCATCATCACCCATTTTAAATCTAAGTGTAAACAATTTGTCCCAAGAAAAGCAAAAGAAGAAGGCAAAGAACAGCAATTCTCAGTGAAGGTGTGAGGGAATCTTTTTTTTTGGTAGCACCACAATCAACCGTGGTTGCCAGGATTTAAGCCACTTTTATACTTCATAATATGGCGTCGTTACTATACTTGAACAATGTGACCACGCTTGAACGGAGTGCTACCTCTTAGCCTTTGAAGGAGATAAATACAAGCTTTTTCCTATGGCAAAAGTTGAGGGTATGGTCAATAAGGTCATTGAGGGACTGGAGATGGACGTTAAGGAAGTATTTAGCGACTTCTTCTTTTAGGAGGCATAAAGGGGTCCGTTCATTTTGTTACCTCCTGTTTTGAGTTGTTTTTCCTATAGCAAAGCCTGTTTGATTTGATGGTCTACGACCCTGCCGTGTCGCATTTCGATGATGCGGTTTACAACGTGGTTGTCATAGACTATGGGGTCGTGGGAGGCAATGATTACGGTCTTACCCTGTTGGGACAGACGTCTGAGGATATCGATCAGGTCCTCGGAGAGCTTTGAGTCCAGATGGGCGGTTGGTTCATCGGCTAGCAGCATCTCGGGGTCGTTGATCAGCGCACGGGCTATGGCCACGCGCTGCCTCTCACCACCTGAGAGGCGCGTCACCTCGGTGTTTACCTTGTGCTGGATATCGAGGTTGGTGAGTATCTTATGCAGCCTGTCTTTCATCACCGCCGTTGGTATCCGGGTTGGATACAGCGGCAGGCAGATGTTTTCCCCGACACTTATGCCCGGGATCAGGTTAAAGTGCTGGAAGATAAACCCAAAGGTCTTGCGCCTGATCTGTGTGAGAAAGCGCTCGGGCAGCTTTACCACGTCCCTGCCGTCTATCAGCACCTTGCCCTGAGTTGGTCGTACCATGCACCCGATGATGCCCAACAGCGTGGTCTTGCCCGAACCGCTTGGCCCCTTCAAGACAACCATCTCCGCACGTCCCGTATCGAGGCTGACCTCACTGAGGGCCAACATCTCATCGGGCATCCCGGCGTTGTAGACCTTGGATACAGCCTCTACGCTTACCATCACGTCCTCATGATCGTATCGGGGTCGGCTATGGCAGCCTTCCACGCGGGGATTATTGTGCTAGCCAGGTATGGCACGACGGTCAGGAAAAAAATAACGATGACCTGGTATATATCAATATATGGGATGAGGTCAAATGGGGGTAACAGCACCGACCATCCCTTCAGAAAGGGTTCAAAGATGCTCCCGCCAAGATAAAATACGTGTACATACCCCAGGATCAACCCGCCGATAAATGACGTAAAGGATACGACCATAGCCTCCCAAAATTTGAGTGTCAAGACGTCGGAGGTCTCCCATCCGATAGCCTTTAGTATGCCGATCTCCTGTCGTTCTTCGGCACTCAACCCGGTTGCCTTGTCCCATGCGAAGATAAAGAAAGCCAGCAGTGTCCCGCAAAACATCACCAGCGCCATTCCCCCACGCCAGTTAAAGACGTTTTCGTAGGTGCGCAGTATCTCGGAGCGCGCGATTGGTCTGGTATCAGGCAGCATGCGTCTGATCTTGTTTGCGACGGTGTTGATCTCCAGTTCGTTGCCAACCCTGACTATAAAGTCTGTTGCCTTGGCCTTGTCCATGGTAAAGAACCTCGTCAGGTCATTCTTGTTTAGGACAACCAGGTCATTGGTAAGGACGCTGGAGTTGACCGTAAAGATGCCAACGACCTTCAACATGAGCTTTTGTTCAGAACCAAGTGTAAAGAACATGGTGTCGTCGATGTCAAGCTGTCTGGCCAGTGCAACGCCCTTACCCACGGCACACTGTCCTTCCTGCGGCATTGTTCCCGTTAAGAGATTTAGTTCGGCGTTGGTTGTTTTTGTCATAATGGTGTAGTTTCCTTCGGTGAGGGGGTCGTAGTAGTAGCCCCAATATCTGGGTTGTACGGAGGCCACGCCGGGGATGGACTCTATAAGGGCGGCATATTGCAAGGGGATCAGGTCATGTCTACCCCCGGAGAGTCTCTGAACAATCAGTTCGGGGGCATCCGTGAAGACGTTTAATGCCTCGGTCTTCAGCGAATGGGTCAGAAACATAACGGAAGACAACACGCAGACCAAAAGGGTATAGATAAACCACAGCGCAAGGTTCTTGTACTTGCGTCTGAGCAGGCTTGAGAGTGCATATTCAAGTATCCGGTAGTGTTTTCTCATCGTCTTGGATGCCGTATATAGGGGGGTGTGACGGAACCGGCGGGTAAGTAATCATCAAAGGACGACGGAGGCACAATTGAACCGGCGGGGAAGTGATCAAAGGACGATGGAAAATCCTGAAATGGCGTAAACAGGTCTGCTTGTGACAGGTGTCGTGTGTAGCGTGCCTCCGTAAACAAGGCCAGATCGGTTAGTGTCAGCTCTCTGACCAATTGCCGTTTATCCAAAATCTCCCGCTGTCTCAGACCGACCATGAATTCCGAATGCAGATACAGAGCCGTCAGCAAGAGGACCTCCAGCGTCAGAAACAACAGAAACAACTTGGCCTTGAACATTGCCTTGTACTAGTGGCCCTTATGTTGTGGTGCCTTTTCTTCAGACAGGTCTTCGGCCTTGATATCAGCGAACTTCATGGACTTCCCACCCTTATGGTCTACCATGAAGGCCTTGACCTTGTCGTCACTGACGGGGACATATTCCTTCCCCATAGGACCCATGACGTCGCTGCCCGTGATAAAGGTTACGTCTTGTGCCTTTACCGACTTGGCTGTATAGTACTCGGTCACGTAGATATCCGAGATATCGGCCTGCGTCTTGTCCTTATTGTACTTGGCCGTGTTGTGGTAATACTTGAACATGTCCTTTGGGCCGTCGAACATGGCATAAGAACCGTCCTTGAAGATTATCTGTGCAACCCACTGGGGACTGGAATGCACAATCATCCCACACACAGGGCATTTGTCCTTCGTGTTGGGCTTTAAAGCCTCCGCCGCATAACCCACTACCGCTGACGAAAGAAATACCAGTAAGACAAGCAATGCCGATGTTGATTGTTTTCTCATTATAGAGACCTCCTGTTTTTTTAGCTCTATTATAGCATAGGCCTTTAAAAAAAAGAAAACCTATGGCTATCTGGGACAGGGCAATTGCATTTGAACAAAAGAAAAAAAATGGGGGACTTTGTCCCCCCTCAGACCCCCTTACAAGGGAGCACAGCCCCCTTGACCCCGTAAAGGGCTGGTTGGCAAGTTGAAAAATGGTTATTTTATCATAAAAAACATGTATCCCCTTAAAAAGACATGGTAAAATTCTTTTAAAGGGGTCAAGGGGACTGGTCCCCTTGACCCAATTTTACCATGCTTTTTTTGAGAGGATACAGAATAAATTAGCCGTGGGTTGATCCCTTGCCATCTATCAATTTTTGACCTGGTTTGATTATAATATTTGATAGGTCTTGTTCACAAGTAAAATAAAAATTTATAACCAAAGTGAGGGAATCGATAATGAAATTTGGAGCAATAACACACTATCTCACCGGAGTGGCGGTGCCTGTGTCCTCCATCAGGACGGATGAGGGCTGCGGGATTGGTGAATTCCTTGATCTGATACCTTTTGGAACCTGGTGCAACAAAATAGGGATTGATGTCATACAGATACTGCCCATCAACGACACCGGCAGAGACACATCCCCCTATAACGCCCTGACGGCATTTGCCCTACACCCAATCTACATCCGCCTGCAGCAGTTGGCAACCGGCAACCTGGAAATCAAGGAGGAGTTTGCGACGGAAATAAAGGAAACAGCCGCAAAATTAAACGCCCTAAAGAGCGTCAATTACAACGAGGTGGGGCAGTTCAAACTGACTATGCTCAAAAAGATATACACGCTCAATAAAACGAGGATACAGACCAACAAGGACATCCTTGCATGGATAGCCTCCAAGCCCTGGCTGAAACAGTATGCGGTCTACCGCGTATTAAAAGACCTCAACGAGCAAAAACACTGGCAAAACTGGAGCACCCTCAACAACCCCTCTAATAGCGACATCGAGGGCTTCTGGGACAAACACACCGACGAGGTAATGTTCTATGCCTGGATACAGTATGAGCTTGAGTTACAGTTGACCAGGGCCTCCAAGGCCCTTGAGGGCATGGGGTTGAGGCTCAAGGGCGACATCCCGATACTCATCAACGAAGACAGCGCCGACGTCTGGGCACAACGCCAGTACTTTGACCTGACCATGAGGGCAGGAGCGCCCCCGGATATGTTCTCCGACAGGGGACAGAACTGGCGCTTCCCATGCTACAACTGGGCTGCCCTGGAAAAGGACGACTACAAGTGGTGGCGGCAGAGACTCAAGCAGGCCGCAAACTTCTACCACGTCTACCGCATTGACCACGTCCTGGGGTTCTTCCGCATATGGCAGATACCCGAACCCGAACACACCGGCGTACTGGGCAGCTATGAGCCGGCCTCATGGCTATCCAAAGCGGAACTCAACGGTATCGGCCTTGATGATGACGCCATACAGCGCCTGGTGGAGCCAACCTTTACGAGGTCCTATCTCAGGAGCTTTTTTGGTAACGACTCAGAACGCATTATCAATAGCTACTTCACAAATACCAACAACGACAACTACGTCTTTGCCGATAAGATATCCAGCGAAAATCTCATCATGTCGCTGTCCGGGGAATCATACATCAAGGACAAACTCCTTGAGCTGTACTGGGACAGGGTCATGCTCACAAACCCCAAGGCCCCCAAGGGGACGAACCAGTATCAGCCCACCTGGTTCTATTACAGGACCAGGACGTTCAACAACCTCCACGAAGGTCAGCGCAGACAGCTTACTGACCTCATCGAAAGAAACAAGGCCAGACACGAAGAAGTCTGGAAGGTCAATGGCAAGAGACTCCTGAAGATGATGGCCGAGACAACGGACATGCTCGTCTGTGCCGAAGACCTCGGGGCTATTCCCGACTGCGTACCCGGGGTGCTTGCCGATATGAAGATACTGGGTCTGAGGATTGAGCGATGGGCCAGGGAATATAGCAAGCATGATGCCCCATACATCCCCCCTGCTCACTATCCGCGTCTGTCCGTGGCCTCTCCGTCGGTGCATGACACCTCTACACTGAGAGGACTGTGGGAGGAGTCAAGCTGGGATAGAAACCAGTACTTTTCGATGCTTGACTTAGGCGGCGGAGCACCGCATTATCTGACAACCGATGTTGGAGCAAGCATCATACGGAGAAACCTGGGGGCAAACTCCCTCATAACCATCATCCTGCTGCCAGACCTACTGTCGCTATACTATAACCTCAGGACCTCCTGCCCCGATGAGGAAAGGATAAACGTCCCCGGCACCTATAACGATAAAAACTGGACATACAGAATGAAAGACACGGTAAATTACCTCATAGAGTACAACGAGTACAACATGTACATCAAGGGGCTTGTCGATGAGCGTCGCAATCGCCCCCTTAGGGATTAACCGTGAAAGGAAAGATATAAATGCTGTATTTAAAACGAGTAGTGAATCTGGAAATATTCCGCGGCAGCCCTCTGCCTATGGGTGCGACGGTTAAGGGAGACGGGGTCAACTTTGCCATATTCTCCAAGCACGCCACGGCCGTGACGCTGGTAATCTTTGACTCCGGCGTCAGAGAGCCTGTTGCCGAAATACCCATGCACCCATGCTTTAACAAGACGGGTGATATCTGGCATGTATTTGTCAAGGGCGTAGGGGCACAGACACGTTACGGTTACCGTATGGACCGCCAGGTCGAAGATATTTACCCCATCCACCGCTATAACACCGATAACGTCTTGCTTGACCCATACTCAACGGCGGTATCGGGCGCCTCCACCTGGGGCAGGCTATACAAGCGCAGGGGCGATGAACGGGAGCAAAGATACGTAAACATCCGCCGCTCCCTGGTCATGGAAGACGACTACGACTGGGGATACGACAAGCCTCTGGAAAACCCGCTGCGCGACTCGATCATATACGAAGTGCACGTGCGTGGCTTCACTGCCCATCCGTCATCACAGGTAAAGGCCCCGGGTACCTATGCCGGGATCGTCGAAAAGATACCCTACCTCAAGGAGCTTGGCGTAACCGCCATAGAACTGCTGCCCATTGCCGAGTTCGAAGAGCTTGACTCCGACCGCATAGACCCCTCCACGGGTGAGAGCCTCAAGAACTTCTGGGGATATCAGCCCATATCCTTCTTTGCCCCCAAGGCGTCGTATGCCGCAGAGAGCAAAAACGGCGGCCAGTTGCGGGAATTCAAAGACATGGTGCGTAAACTGCACGAGGCCAACATCGAGGTGATCCTGGACGTTGTCTTTAACCACACCGCCGAGGGTAATGAGATGGGCCCGTCGTTTTCGTTCAAGGGCATAGACAACAGCACATACTACATAATCGACCCTATAGACGGCCATTACCACAACTATTCCGGCTGCGGAAACACACTCAACTGCAACCACCCCGTGGTGCGCAACATGATCCTTGACTGTCTGAGGTTCTGGGTAATGGAGATGCACGTGGATGGCTTCAGGTTTGACCTGGCCTCAATCCTTGGTCGAGGTCGCAAGGGGGAGGTGTTACGAGACCCGCCGCTGCTGGAACGTATAGCGGCCGACCCAATCCTGGCCAACACCAAGCTGATCGCAGAGGCTTGGGATGCCGCCGGACTGTATCAGGTGGGGACGTTCCCCAACTGGGGACGGTGGGCCGAGTGGAATGGCAAGTTCCGCGACGACATAAGGCGATTCGTAAGGGGAGAAGCCGGCATGGTCAAGACCGTTATCGCCCGTCTTATGGGTTCCCCGGAGATGTATAAAGAGAGCAATCGTGAACCCTGGCACAGCATAAACTTCATTACCAGTCACGACGGCTTTACCCTTAACGACCTTGTCTCCTACAATAGCAAACACAATGAAAACAACGGCGAGTACAACAGAGACGGCACGGACGAAAACCTCAGTTGGAACTGCGGCTGGGAAGGGCCCGCTAAGTCCGGAGAAATAAACAACCTGCGCAGGCAGCAGATAAAGAACTTTGCCACGCTGATGTTTCTCTCCCACGGGGTCCCGATGCTCCTGGCCGGCGATGAGATCGCACGCACGCAAAACGGTAACAACAACGCCTACTGTCAGGACAACGAAATCGGATGGTTTAACTGGGAACTGACAAAGGAAAATGCGGAGATTTTCAGATTTTTTAAACTGATGATCCGGTTCAGAAAGCAGCATCCGCTCCTGAGACCCGACAGCTTCCTGGATGAAGATACAACCTCGGTCTCCTGGCATGGCGTCAAGGTTGGTAAACCCGACCTCTCTAATGACTCCAGGACCATTGCAATGCTGATGTGCGGCGAGGGACAACAGAGCGATATCTACCTTATAGCAAACGCATACTGGGAGCCATTAGACTTCGCACTGCCAAAACCCTTCACCGCCAGGCGATGGTTTAGATTTATTGACACCGCACAGGAACACCCCTTTGATATCACCGAAATAGGCAACGAGGTCTTTATGAATGAGCAATCTCACTACAAGGTCTGGCCTCGCTCCGTAGTTATCCTGGTGAGTAAGTAGTTGTGGGTGACTTGACAATGTCATGATGTCTGAACCACGATTTAACGGATTTAGGGATTATCAGGATTATGTTAAGAAGGGCTTATACCTTTTTCCTGTAAATCTTTTAATCTGTGTAATCCTGGTTCAGACAATCCCTGCGTGTACTTAAATGTGACATTGTTAAGGTTAAGATAGAAAAATTTAATAAAGGAGACAATCTATGGATATTAACGGACAGATCGATCAAGTGATTAATGCAAGCAGTTCAGACCCCTTTTCCGTCCTTGGCATGCACCATGTCAAGTTCAACGACAAGGACGCCATTGCCGTAAGGGCATTCAACCCCGATGCAAAGGAGTTGTTTATTGTACGCACGGACGCAACAAAGAAGGTCTATCATGCAACCAGGATCAGGCAGGAGGGGGTTTTTGAAACGATAGTTGAACAGACAAACGTCTTCTTCCCCTACAAGATAAGGATTGAAACTGCCGATGCCGGCACCACGGAGATGTATGACCCATACTCATTTGAACCCGTGCTGTCGGACTTTGACCTCCATCTCATGAGCGAAGGCACACACTACAAGAAGTATGAAAAGCTGGGTGCACACGTCACTACGATCAACGACATCACGGGTGTATTCTTTGCCGTATGGGCACCAAACGCACTGAGGGTCAGCGTGATCGGCGACTTCAATAACTGGGATGGCAGAAGGCATCAGATGCGTCTGCGCGGCTCCTTTGGCGTATGGGAGATATTTGTGCCAAGCCTGAAAGAGGGCGATGTATACAAGTTTGAGATCAAGGGACGACACGGCAATTATCTGGGGATCAAGGCAGACCCGTATGGGTTCTTCGCGGAGGTCAGACCCAAGAGCGCATCGGTCGTCTACGACATCAACAAGTACAAGTGGAACGATGATGTCTGGCTCTCCAATCGCAAAAAACGCAACTGGCTTGAGGCACCCATCAGCACATACGAGGTGCACCTGGGTTCTTGGCGCCGCATACCGGAGGATGGCAACCGCTGGTTGACATACAGGGAGCTGGCCGCAACCCTCATCCCCTACGTCAAGGAGCTTGGTTACACGCACATAGAGCTGCTGCCTGTGACGGAACACCCCCTGGATGCCTCCTGGGGATACCAACCGGTGGGGTATTTCGCATGTACCTCGCGTCATGGTACACCCGATGACTTTATGTACTTTGTCGATAAGTGCCACGAAAACAACATTGGTGTCATAATGGATTGGGTACCGGCGCACTTCCCGCGGGACTCTCATGGGCTGTCCTATTTTGACGGCACGGCCCTGTATGAACATGCCGACTGGCGCAAGGGTGAGCACAAGGAGTGGGGCACCCTGATCTTCAACTACGCCAGAAACGAGGTCGCAAACTTCCTCATTGCCAATGCCCTGTTCTGGATAGACAAGTATCACCTGGATGGTCTGAGGGTGGATGCCGTTGCATCAATGCTGTACC
>JADGAE010000043.1 GCA_015232165.1 Nitrospirota bacterium | reverse complement strand
GCCCCCTTGCGGGGGAGGTCAAGGAGGGGCGCGGTAACGTCGCTGTGCGAGCGGAACCGCCCTCTTTGCAGGGGTTTAGGGGACGGAGTCCCCTTTCTTTTCTTTGACGCAGCAACCCATGACTTTCTTATGCACCCTTTGGTAGTCATGAGAAAAAATTAAATATTTTAGAACAAGGCAATACTCATTATGTTATGGATTGGACACCACCAGATTGCCGAACTATCCCGGGTTAAATTCCGAGAGTACGGCACGTGCAAATTCCTCAATCAGCTCCGGGTCTAGGTGTCCTACAGGGCTGTGGAGCATCTTTAATGCCTCGGTCGGTGCATAGGTTGGTCTGTAGACGTTTTTGGTGGTAAGGGCGGCATAGGCCTCTACAATGGCCGCCATCCTACCGTGGATGCTTATATCGTCTGCCTTCAGGCCTTGCGGATAACCGCTTCCGTCCAGCTTTTCGTGATGCTCCCGGGATATATTCCTAACAATTTCCGGCACCTCGCCCAATCCGTCTAAAATATCCATCGTATAACCCACGTGAGACTTGATGTCCTTATACTCACCGGGATCGAGCTTGTCAGGTTTAAACAACAAAGCGGGCGGGATCAAAACACTACCCAGGTCGTGCATCAATCCCCCAAGGGCCATCTGCTGACAATCTTGTTCGCCAAACCCCTTCAATCCACCAAACCAATGCATATATACGGCAACAAGGAGAGAGTGCAAAAACATCGTCGTGTTGTAGCCGTCCACCGCACCGACAATATCCCACACACCGTCCCTCTTTATCGCAAAGTCCAGGACGTCAACGGCGCTTACTATGTCCTCATAGGGCAGCGGGGCATTTTGCTTTATCGCATCCACCGCCCTCTCAATGGTCACCTTTATTAGACGCAAGGTGGCTTCCTGTTCCGGTTTAAGCTTCTTCCAGTGTGCCTCCATCTCCGTGTTGGCCCAATGAACCATCTTGGCAAGCAAGGTACCGATCTTAAGAGGCTTCAAGACATAGTCGTTTGCCCCAATCTTTATGGCATTAATGACGTCCTCCTTGCTTGCACGCGTGGTAACTACAAGTGTAAGGATGTCTCTCAGTTCTTTGTAGGAGCGTATCTCTTTAAGGGTCTCACCACCACCCCTTGTCGGCAGATCAAGGTCTAATATCAATATCCCGGGAATATGCAGAAGGGCCTTGTTTATAGCGTTTCTGCTAGTTGACGCCGTGTATACCTCATATCCCTGCTTTTCCAACTGAGAGCTAATCAGTCTGCTTGTTGCCTCATCGTTGTCTGCAATTAGTACCTTTTTTGCCATAGGGTTATTTCACAATCTTTTTTTATTTGGTTTACTTAAAGCCTTTAAGTAGGCCCTTTTCGAAGTCCCTTATGAGATCGGGGTCGAGGTGACCTTCCGGGTTGTAGAGCATCTTCAGGGCGGCATCGTCGATTCATTGTTGTCTACTATGAGAACTCTTTTTTGCATAGTAAATATTGTACGGCAGTGGTGACGAAATAGTCAAGGTGTTCAGCAACAAAAGGCAGGGCAATCGCATTTGACCGGAAGAGAAGAAAAGAATGGGGAGCTCTGCTCCCCCTCAGACCCCCTCGCAAGGGAGCACAGCCCCCTTGACCCCATAATGGCGTGGCCACACGTTTTACTAAGGCGCCATCTTTAGGCTACTTGAGATACCTCCTGCCCTGCAACCTAGGTGGAAGATACTCCTGTTCCTCTTTGTAATCGTGATCGGGGCTGTACTTGTATCCCTTGGCATATCCGAGGTCTTTCATCAGTCTGGTGGGGGCATTACGTATATGTAGTGGTACTGGCAGGTTTCCATATTCCCTGACATCCGAGGCCGCCTGATTATAGGCCGTGTAGAGCTCATTGGACTTGTTGCACTTGGCCATGTAGACAACCGCCTGAGCCAGGATGACGTTACACTCGGGCATGCCGATAAACATACAGGCCTGATAGGCGGCAACGGCCTGCTCCAGGGCCCTCGAGTTGGCCAGGCCGACGTCCTCGGAGGCAAAACGGATCAGGCGCCGTGCCACATACAGCGGGTCCTCACCGGCCTCCAGCATCCTGGCCAGCCAATAGAGCGCCGCGTTTGCATCCGAGCCGCGCATCGCCTTATGCAGTGCGGATATGATGTTGTAGTGCTCTTCGCCGTCCTTGTCATAGAGCAGGTGTGACTTCTGAAACGCCTCTTTTATAGCCGCCTCGGTAATGGTCACACAGGTTGAGTTGGCACCCGTGACGGTTATGTACTCCAGGACGTTAAGTGCGGCCCTGGCATCCCCGTTACTCATGCGGGCCATCAGGAGAACCTCTCCCCTGCCAAGACTGATGTCCAATCCTCCAAGGCCGTTTTCCTTGTCCGCAAGCGCCCTGTCAATGATCCTTGCGATATCCGACTCGCCAAGCTGCCTTAAGACAAAGACCCGACAACGAGACAACAGTGCCCCGCGTACCTCAAAGCTGGGATTCTCCGTGGTGGCACCAATTAACACAACCACCGCCTTCTCCACATAGGGCAGCAGGGCATCCTGTTGGGCCTTGTTCCACCGGTGGATTTCGTCAATAAAGAGGACAGTCCGCTTATCTTGGGCGCTATTACGCTGCGCATCCGTGATGACCTCTCTCAAGTCCTTCAGCCCGCTTGATACCGCACTGAGGGCACGGAACTCCGCCCTGGTCTCTCCGGCAATAATTGAGGCCAGGGTGGTCTTTCCACTACCCGGAGGCCCCCACAAGAGCATCGAGGGTAGTTGATCACTCTCTATGGCCTGTCTCAACAACTTACCCTCTCCAACGATCTCGTCCTGCCCCAGGAGGTCTTGCAAGGATTTTGGGCGCATCCTGTCAGCCAGCGGGGTCAGGTGTTTGACAGGCCTGCGCTTGTCAGTCATGATGCCCGGGGTCTCAGACTTACTTCAAGGACTGCATTTTCTTCTTGAGATTAGCAATAACCACGTTTATCTTTATTTCGTACATCCTCACAAACATCAGCTCAAAGACCCTCCCCGCTATGGGGATATGAACAACATAGTCAGCCGTATAAGACAGCTTGGTCACCCCATCTGCCGAGTCCAACTTAAAGGACTCATTGACCTCGGTATATTTCTTTCCCTTAAGCCCGCACATGTTCCTGAAATCAAGGCGATGGTTCCTGACCACATCCGTATTTTCACTGGCCACCTCAACGCTCGTTATACCCGCCATGTTAAACATCCAGTTGTAACTATAGCCGCCATTTGGAAGGGCCTTTGCATCCCAGAGCTTGGTGATCCGAGGATAGAGCTCCCTCCAGTTGTCAGGGTTGTTGAGGTAGTTAAATACAACCTCGGGTGAAGCCTCTATTGTGGCCTCCTTTTTTAACTTGACCATTTAATAATGTACCTCCATCTTTTTTTTTAACAGTATTAAAACATAAATAATCGATTTTATGCTTGACTTAATTTTGGCAGGGTGCATAAATTTTTGGTGGGTGTTAGTTTGACAATGTCAAATTATAAATAACGAAGCATAAATGTTTAGAACATTAGGGTTAAGAATAATGGGGTCAAGGGGGCCGGCCCCCTTGCGGGGGAGGTCAAGGAGGGGGCGGAGCCGCCCTCTTTGCAGGGGTTTAGGGGACGGAGTCCCCATTCTTTTCTTCTGTCTAGGGGAGGATGGCCAGTTCTCTGAGCATGTTTATCTTGTGGCGGTGTGAGACCTCCGGCCTGAACACCTTGTCGTTGACCTTCAGACCTACGGGGATATTGTGTTTTATGAGGTAGGAGACCGTGTAGGTAATGCAGGATATCCTCTCTTCGTAGTCACTGATGTTTGTCTTGTCAAAGTCTATGACGACGGGTTCGAAGGCCAGGGCAGAGAGCTCCTTGGTCTTGAGCTGGCCGGTCTTTGCGGTGGCCTTCCAACTGATGTACTTAACGGGGTCCGAGGTGCGATACTTCCTGAGAGAGAGCAGTTCGCCGTCATAGCCGATCCTGTTGACGGATTTTTCACCCTTTGAACGCATCTCTCTCTGCAGATGTTCCGGTAACTGGCACCTCCTGGGCTCCGGCAGGACGATGTGTTCATAGACGTTATTTAGCTTGACACACCTGATGAAGAAATTAAACGGAAACACCGAACACACATGTATCTCTTTAACGGTATGTCTGCCCCGCCTTGGAAACGATACGTTTAAGTGTCGGTAATCCTCGCTCTTGGGGCCAACGTAGGGTATGAGTACGTCGTTTGAATCAACCACGATCCGCAGGAGGAATCCCGGTATAACGGTCTTGTCGTTACCGACAAGCACCTTCAACGGGAACTGCTTGCCGGCATAGACCTCATCGGGGAACTCCAGCCCTACGCGGATGTTTAAGAGATTCCTGCGTCCAAAGAAACCGGATATCCCCATGAAACTCAACAACGCCGCCGTTATAATATATATGAGGTTGTTGCCGGTGTTGGTGGCGGCAAACCCCAGGAAGATGGACAAGAGGATATACAGCCATCCTGCCCGATTAATACGAATTACGCCGGTGTAGGGATCTGCTCGATTCACGTAACCATTATATCATATATATCATAAATATGCCGCCCTCCCCTTGACTGTGAATATAAATGGGGTCAAGGGGGCTTCTTCGTGCCCGGGGCGGCTCGCCCCTCCCCTTGTGGGTGGGTCTGATGATGGAGGGCAAAGCCCTCCCTTCTGTACCCTGTGCGTAAGGTGAGTTACTTATTCAGACACCGGTAGAGTTCGATAAGGAGGGTTTCCCTGATTATAGGTTTTATGATGTTTACACATGCCTTTTTGCTCTTGTGCTCGTCGTCGTTGTATCCAGTTGTAATGATAATCCGCTGGGTGGAATCTATCTCAAGTATCTTGTCGATCATCTTAAGGCCGTTCATAATAGGCATCTCTATATCCGTGATTACGATGTCATAAGTGCCGGGGCTGTATAGGTTTAACCCCTGCCGTCCATTTTCGGCCTCCGTGACCTCCTTGAATCGGCGCCTTAGAAAATGCGCTATGTTGACCCGGATGATTTCGTCATCCTCAACGTATAAGAGGCGCTTGTCCTTAAAAATTTGATCCTTGTCCATACTATATCTCTATTATGAACTCTGCTCCATTGTCAATATTTATGGCTGCTATGCTGCCGTTGAGGTTTTTTTCTATCATGACCCTTGCCATGTATAAACCAAGCCCTACACCCCTGGATTTATGCTTTGTTGTAAAATACGGATCAAAGACCCTGAACTTTATATCCTCCCTCATGCCGCCACCGTTGTCGGATATAGAGAGTGTTACCCTGCCATTGTTTGTATTTTTGTATGCCCGTATCTTTATATGTCCATTGCGTATACCCCGCTCGTCAAAGACATCCCTTATGTTGTTGATGATGTTTAAAACCACCCTTGAAAACTCGTTGAAGTAGCCCTCTAATTCTAAATTGTCGTCCATGTCTACCTCTACCGTTATGTCTTTCGACCTGAAGTAATCGTTTAATAGCAGCAGGGTCTTTTCGATGCAGTCATGGACCCTGAACAGGGTTTTTTCCTTATCCCTGTGGTAGAAGCTGCTAAAGTTGTCAATGGTCTTTGAGAGATAGATAAGTTCATCGACGATTTTCTTAACCGAAGAGTGAAAAAACTCATCATCCAACTCGTTATAGTCAAAGGCGTCCTCAACGTTCTGTATGACAGCCCCAATGGCGCTCAGGGGTTGTCTCCAATGGTGCGCGATGCTTATCATCAGTTCGCTTATTGCCAGCTGCCGGCTCTGCTCAACCACCAAACGGTTCTGAACCCTTAACTCCTCCTCGATCTGCTTGCGCCTGGTGACGTCTCTGATTATAGCGGTAAAGTATAGCCTCTCCCCTATGGTCCATCTGGTCAGAGAGAGCTCTATCGGGAACTCGGAGCCGTCCTTTCTCAACGCCGTCAGGTCCAATATCTTACCGGCGTGTCTTGATATTCCCGTCTTGTTTACCCGCAGGATGCCTTCTTTGTGGGCGGCACGATAATGCGGAGGGATTATGATCGTAACGGGATTGTTCAAGACCTCCTGCACGGTGTATCCGAACATACCCTCTGCCGCTTTGTTCCAGGTGGTAATCCTGTCATTGCCGTCTATTGATACGATGGCATCGGCGGCTGCTTCAACCACGTTTCGGAAACGCTGCTCACTGTCTTCCAGGCGCTGGAGGGTCTGGCTGTTGTGCAGGGCAATTGCCACAAACTCACCAAAGGCCGTTGCCATATGCAGGTCGTCGTCGTCAAAGTTACCGGGCTTGTTGGCCAGACCTATTAATCCCACGGTCTTACCCTCCAGATTCAGAGGGGCAAACAGGACGTTATCCAGCATCACGTGTCCCTGGGGCAGATAGTCCCACCACTTGCTGTTTGAGAAGTTGTTCTCACACACCGCCTTGCCGGAGCGGTAAGCCGTCTCACGAAGTCCGCGGATGGGCATCGGCAGCGAAGGGTCAACGACACACTCCCTCCCGCCAGGGTCCAGGAACAGTACCTCGTTCTCATCTCCGGCAGAGTTCAACAGCGCGACATAACCGCTTGTGGCACCCGTCATGGCCTTGCACTTGTCAAAGATATCACGGGCTACCTCCTCAAACCTCTTGTATCTCAGAACGGCGCGCACACCCTCCAGCAGGGCTGTCATCTCACGCTCCCTGCGTGTTTTGTGTATGCTTTCGCTAACCATGTCCTCTGTCATATTGTTTATATTTTAGCCTATTGCATAAATTTATTGTAATCTTTTTTACGAAAAAATAACATGGATTTACCTACACTTAATTATATCTTCTTAAAAAGGTATGGTAAAATAGGGTCAAGGGGTCAGCGACCCCTGGCTCAGTGGGGGACTGGTCCCCTTGCAGGGGAGGTCTGAGGAGGGGGTGCGGCAACACCCGCCGTGCGGGCTGAGCTGCCCTCCTTCTTTCTTGCCTTAAAGTATGGTTTACCATGGAATATAAAAAGGATACCTACCCTTCTCCTCCCTTTTCCATTTCAATAGTAAACATAGCGCCGATGTCTGTATTGTCTGCGTACAGTTTCCCGCCGATGTTATCCTCGATTATTATCTTTGACATATATAGCCCCACACCGGTCCCCTTGTTTGGTTCCTTTGTTGTAAAGTAGGGGTCAAATATCCTGTCCATCACCTTGTCGGGTATGCCGGTGCCGGTATCTCTTATCTTTATGGTGAGCTTATTGCCATCCTTGTGGAAATCAATCAAGATCATACCCATTTCATTTATCTCGGCATCTTCGTTGGCATCATTGTTCTTGGCTCTTTTTTCCATAATGGAGTCCCTGGCATTATTTATCAAGTTCAAGAGGACGTGTTCAAACTCACCCTGATATGAAAAAACCGTGAGTTCATTGAAGCAGCACATCTCCCTATTCAGGTCTTCATATGACATATTATGGACATGACAGGTGAGTCTATACAATATTGAATTGTTCCTGAGCTGTGCCGACAGCAAAGACAGTACGTTTATGGTTGCTTTTTTTACATCAAAGAAGTTCTTTTCCTTTCCCGGCCTGTAAAAGTTTCTGAAGTCGTCTATTGTTTTTGACATAAAGGATATCTGATCCACGGACTGATTTATCGCTTTATCAAGGTATTGCTTGTCGAGTTCTCCGTAGTCATAGGCATCCCCGATGTCCTGGACAATAATGGCCAGGGCATTTAGCGGCTGCCTCCACTGGTGTGCTATGGCGCTTATCATCTCTCCCATAGCGGCCATCTTGGACTGTTGGATCAACATCTGCTCTTGTCTTATTCGTCTTTCAACTTCGCTTTTAACGCGTTCTTCAAGATTTTTGTTTAACTGCAACAGGTCGTTTTCATACGTCTTGCGTATGCTGATGTCGCGGGCGGCAACAATTACACCGATGACGCTGCCAATCTCATCACGATACACGGAGGCATTACACAACACGGGTGTTGTATGGCCATCGTAGCATAGAATGTATAGCTCATAGTCGTGGGCAGTGCCTATGTTAAGGGCCTTTTTGTAGAGTTCTATTGCCTTTTCAGGTTCGGTGAAGTAGTCGGGAAAATTGCCGTCAACGAGCTCCCTCCTTGAACGGCCCGTGATTATCTCCGCCGCAATGTTGACGTCCCTTATCTTGCCGTCCTGTCCTACGTTTATAATGGGGTCGAGGTTTACCTCTATCAGCTTCCTGTTGTACTCGCTGACAACACGCAGGGCCTCGGTGGTTTTTTTGAGGTAATCGTTGGATGTCTGGAGGTCTTCCGACTGTCTGAGTATCAACTGTTTTTGCCTGTGTAGTTGGAGAAATACGTTTACCTTGCTCTTTAGTATCTCCGGCTCTATGGGTTTGATCAGATAGTCAACCGCGCCGCTCTCGTAGCCCTTGAATATAAACTTCCGTTCCGTACTCACGGCGCTTATAAAGATAATAGGGAGGTTCTTGGTCTTGTTGTTTTTTCTGATAAGCTCCGCCACCTCAAAGCCGTTCATCTGCGGCATCTGAACGTCCAGCAGGATTAGGGCAAAGTTGTTGTTCAGGAGCTGCCACAGGGCCTCCTGTCCCGATGTGGCCTTGACAATGTTTATCTCAGGACTCTGGAGTATGGTCTCCAGCACCAGGAGGTTTTCCGTCCTGTCGTCAACTATAAGTATGTTCTGTTTTTCCATGTATACCTGATTACTATTTAGCCGAATAGTTCAAGATTTCAAGCTCCGTGTTATTGCTGATATCATTTTCTTGTCGCTCCAGGACGCTCCTGGTTATTCTGTCTATTCCTTCCATCACACTATCCTCGATAAGATATTCAATACAGTTTTGACATTGTAGTACAGGCAGCTTTTTGATTATAACTATTGATTCACTTCTAATTTTAAACGGTAAATCCGTTATAATCTCTTCCAACATCCCTCCGCAATTATGACATTTCATAAAACCTCCACCTAACATTCGGATTAAGAATAATGGGGTCAAGGGGGCTGGCCCCCTTGCAGGGGGGTCTAAGGGGGGGCGGAGCCGCCCCCTTCTTTCCTTTTTCCTTTATATAATTTACGGTTACGTACATGTCTTTGCCAACCTTACAATAACGTCAGCTATATCTTTTAGCGCCAGGATGTAGTCCACGCTTGTGGCGGCAATTGCGGCTGCCGGCATTGACGAGCACTCGGCGGTATCGGGGTCCTGGACGATGACCGTTGCACCGGCGGCCTTGATCTTGCGCAGGCCAAGACTGCCGTCGTTGTTGGCGCCGGTCAGTACCACGCCGATCAGGGCTGAACCGTAGACATCCGCCGCACTCTCAAATAGTACGTCAATCGATGGTCGCGAAAAATTGACAGGCGCATCCACGGACAGCGAAAACGTCCTGTCATCCTCTATCAGAAGGTGATAGTTGGCCGGTGCAAAGTAGACACAACCGCTAACTATAGCCTCTTTCTCATCTGCCTGCTTGACCCTTAACCTGCATGAGTCCTTGTACAAGGCCGGCATATCGTCCCTTGAACTGGGATGCAGGTGCTGAACCACCACCACAGGCAGGGAAAACCCCTCCGGCAGGGACGGCAATATCTCCCGCAAGGCGCTTGTGCCACCGGCGGATGCCCCTATCACCACGGCCTCATATCTCTTATACTCGTCCCTTTTTTTCACTATGTCCTGGTAGCACTCCTGAGCAGACCTTGCAGTTCATCGAGTCTCTTAATGGTCTCCGAGATAAGCACTGCACTCCTGTTTAGCACACCTTCAGGGAGACCCTCAACCCGCTGACTTGATTGCACCTCGGGGGTTGACACTGAGCGTTTGTAGTATATCTTTTCTTCCTTTGAGACGTCATCAAAGTTGCCCGCGTGCCTTGACAACCGTATGGTCTCTTTTGACCCCAGTGCCAGGAAACCGCCTTCGCACAGGCTATCCACAAACAGCCCAAAGACATTGTCCTGGAGGTCCCTGTTAAAATATATAAGGACGTTCCTGCACACTATAAGGTTCATCTCACCAAAAACCCCGTCCGTTACGAGGTTGTGTCTGGAGAACGTGATGTTCTTTCTCAGGGACTGGTTCATTATGGCGGATTCGTATCTTGCCAGAAAGTAGTCTGCAAAGGACTCTACCCCTCCTGCCTGCTGATAGTTGGAGGTGTATTTCTTAATATCGCTTGTCTTATATATCCCTTCTCTGGCCTGATTCAGGGCGGCCTCGCTAAAATCGGTGGCATATATGCGGGTCTTTTCGTATAGCTTTTCTTCCGTCAGGAGGATTGCCATAGAATAGACCTCCTCGCCCGTGGAGCACCCCGCTATCCAGACCTTTATAAAAGGTAGTTGTCGCAAGAGCGGTATTATTCTGGTTCGCATTGCCAGGAAAAACGACGGGTCCCTGAACATCTCCGTAACCTTGATAGACAGCTCATTGAGAAACGCATCAAAGAACGCCCTGTCGTGTATGACCTTGTGTATCATCTCAGAGATGTTGTCAAGGTTCGACAGGGTCAGCCTCTGGGTTATACGCCTCTTCAGGGATGCCTTGGAGTAGTTCCTGAAGTCGTACCCGTACTTGAGGTATATGGCCTCCAGCAGTATACGGACCTCTATGTCCTCGTTCTCGGAGGCATCTTCCAAGTTGCCTGCGCCCTCATCCAATGTAAATTAAACCTAAGTAACAGAAGAGAAGCAAGGAGGGCGGCTCCGCCCCCTCCTTGACCTCCCCTGCAAGGGGGCCAGCCCC
>JADGAE010000042.1:8493-10828 GCA_015232165.1 Nitrospirota bacterium | reverse complement strand
AGCATTATGGGGTCAAGGGGACTGGTCCCCTTGCAGGGGGTTCTGAAGGGGGGCGGAGCCGCCCCTTTCTTTCTTTGTATCGCATGCAATCGAAACGCGCTATATAATTAATTATGGGCAGGCACATATGGGTAACTCAACTTAAGTTTAGCGACCAAAATGCCTTGCTTTACCCTACTCCCTCACATCAAGGGTGGCGTTTGTTTATCTTAAACCCACCCAAAGTTGACAAGACCCAAAAAAATAAATGAGATAAGGTTAGATTTTATTTTGATTTTTTTGTTAGAATTTAAATATAGACTCTATAAAAATGAGGGAGGTTACATGGTTAAAAGGTTTTATTTGAAGCTGTCGACGGTGTTGATATTGTTTTTGTCTATAGTTTTTTTCAATGATACAGGTAATTGCAGGAATTATCCTTATAAGTGGATGGATGATAGCGGCCAGATTCATATAACCGATTCTCCGCCACCGGAGCAGGAGACGCCGCTTGAACCTGAAAAAGCTCAGACAACGGAACCTACGGGGGCAAAACCATCGGAGGCCGTAAAAGGGTCATCCGCCGGGCAGGCTGCAAAGGAGACCGTTAAACCGGAATCAACTCCGCCGTCACAACCGACCCCTCCCCCTGCAACAGTGACACGACCGCAGCCAACGTCAGCGCCCAAGGCAGAGGTTCCCGTAGTATCAGCATCCCCTGCACCGGCAAAAACAACGGCCAAGACCCCCCCCAAGGAGCCCCCTGTTGCCTCAACCAAATCGGCAGCGTCTCCGCCTCCTGTCAGCAGTGTCTCTACTGTGGCGTCAGCCCCGCCGGTGGCAACACCACGCCCAACCACTGCTGTAACTCCACGGAAAATGCCCCCTACGGTAAAGGCAAAACCCGGTAAGGGCATCGAAGGTATTTATAACGTAGAGATGCTCAAGAATAAGCTGTTTGAATTCTTATTGTATGCACTTATAGTGTTGGCGTTGATTGTGGTAATAAGTGTTGCTTTCTTGTTTGCTTTGTATAAGACGGCAAAGAAACTCAATGTCTCTTCCGCTTGGATGGCGTGGGTGCCCCTGTTAAATTTATTTATAATGGCGCAGATGGCTGGAAGGCCTGTGTGGTGGGGTGTTTTACTTATGGTACCTGTTGTCGGTAGTGTCTTTTTTGTAATCTTGTGGATGGATATATGTCAGAGGCTTGGGTTAAAGAGACAACTGGGACTACTGATGCTAATTCCCATCTTGGTGCCAATTGCCCTGTCCTACTTAGCCCCCGCTATAATTATGGGTATCAGTTCGGTATTTACTATTCCTGTTGCGGTTCTTTTCTTTTTATCTATTTCGACGGTCTTTATGCTGCCGTTTTATTATCTGCGACAGGCGGGCAGGATACCCCAACAAGACACCATGGACTATGACCCTTATGACCAAAGCACCAGCCCTTTGGACAGCCTGTCCGATGAAGAGAATATGCCCGTATTTCTCCAAAAAACAGGCCATTCGGATGAGGATGATACCCAAGGGCAAGGTGATTATATACATGATGAAACCGCCGATATCAACGATGTGGTACCGCGCAGCACCGGCAGTGACAGAGTGATACCCGCTTCCGATATCTCCTTTGGCAGGGAATATATCATGGATAGCTCGGACGAGCAAATCGTTGACAAGGGTAGAGATTTTGAATCAAGAGAGAAATTCACGGATGAATATAAATCCGGTGATACGGCGGATGCCTTTTCCCACTCCGAGGACTCTACCATTGTAAGGGACGGGTTAGAGTTAAGAAAAAAAACGGAGGTTGAGTTTGAGCCGGTTATAGAGATAGGGTCGGATGATGATTTCAGGGTAGAAGATGGCGACATGGTTATAGCTCAGGGCGATTTGGGGATTGACGGTGTTGAGGAAGGCTATCCATCGGGCGAGATAGAGTTTGGGGTTGAGATACCACAGGAGAGCACCTCGGCTGATTCTGCCTGGACCTTGGATGATGATAGCAGTATTAAGCCCCACGAGGATGAGTTTAAGCCTGATGGCCAAAAAGAAGGCTCACCCCTGGAGGGTGAGATAGAGTTTGGGATTGAGCTGCTGCAGGAGAGCACATCGGAGGACTCTACGTGGGTCTTGGGCAAGGGTGGCAGTAGTAAACCCCACGAGGATGAGTTTAAGTCCGAGGGTCCAAAAGAAGAATACATCCCGGAGGGTGAGATAGAGTTTGCGATTGAGCTGCCGCAGGAGAGCACATCGGAGGACTCTACGTGGGTCTTGGGCAAGGATGGTAGTAGTAAGCCCCACGAGGATGAGTTTAAGTCCGAGGGTCCAAAAGAAGAATACATCCCGGAGG
>JADGAE010000042.1:0-8393 GCA_015232165.1 Nitrospirota bacterium | reverse complement strand
CCCCACGAGGATGAGTTTAAGTCCGAGGGTCCAAAAGAAGAATACATCCCGGAGGGTGAGATAGAGTTTGCGATTGAGCAGGAACAGTGGGAGGACCCTACGTTGGTCTTAAACACGGGCAACGTGGGAATAATCAAACGCGTACTTGATGAAAAACCGGTGGCGGACCCGGGCATGGACGGCGATTTCGAGGCCGAGATAACGGAATTGTCAGAGCTAATCATTGATAATGATCAGATGGAGATTGAAGGCCTCGATCTGGATAACCCTCCGGGTGCCTCGAAAGATATTACGGTGGTCTATGGCTCCGGCACTGCCCGACAAAGCGCAACGGATGAGGCGGAGATAGAACCCCCAGTGGACTTTGATGTTGATCTGGATGGTGATATAGAGATTGACTTTGATATGCAAGAGGACCTTGGTGCCGTAGA
This sequence comes from Nitrospirota bacterium, assembly GCA_015232165.1. Classification (GTDB taxonomy): domain Bacteria; phylum Nitrospirota; class Thermodesulfovibrionia; order Thermodesulfovibrionales; family Magnetobacteriaceae; genus Magnetobacterium. The sequence continues at coordinate 7,962 of JADGAE010000042.1, read as the reverse complement.
TGATATTACGCTGGATTATAGCGGCATCGATCTCTCCGCACCGGAGGTAGGGGGGCCGGAGATTGAACCGGAGATTGAACCGGCGATGGAGCTGAACCTGCAAGAGGGGCAACCGCAAGAGGCAGAGGACCTGGAGACAGAGGAGCTATCGGGTGAGTTAGACATTGACCTTGAGATAGAGGGGGATGAGGGTGTTGCCTTAGAGATTGATGACACCGGCAGTGATGGCGGTGGTATGGAGACAGAGGGAGTTCAAGCCGATATGGGGCTGGAGATAGACGCGGGTGATTTGGCGATTGATGCAGACTCTGAATTGGTCTTAGACAAGGGAGAGCTGGAGATAGATGGCGTTGAGGGTGAAGAGGCGTTGTTGGGGGCGATGGATATTGAGTTTGACGAGAGTGAGGCGCCAACGTATACCTCTGATTATGTCTCTGAAAAGACTGACGACTTGCAGCCTGAGAGCGTCACGGAAGGGGTTGACGAACTCGATGATGCCGAGGTGCCCACTATGTTGGCAGGCAATAAGAGCGAATTAGACGTCTGCCAATTGGCCGTAGAGCATGAGAGCATTGAGTTGGAACATGATGACGATATAGATTATGCCGAGGGCCTCCGGATAGAAATTGGAGGTGACGACCTTGATGTTGAGCTAAAGTATGATGCCGGACTGTCTTTGGGCAGTGACGACCTTGATGCCGCGTTAAAGTATGAGCCCGTCCAGTCTTTTGGCGACGAGGAAAAAACGGCAGTATTTGGCCAAAAGATACAACCCGGAAAGGATGCCGATGATATAGATGTCAGACCGCAATCAGACCACTATTCGGACGCTTTGTCCCTGGATGACTACAAGGAAGGGGAAGTCTATGATCTCAGCGACGATGAGGGCCTGGATATTGTTGATGACGATGACTTCTCCTTCTCTTCCATTGAAAGCCTGCCCGGTGACTTAAATGAATTCAAGCAGTTTCAGACGGAAGGTTCAGGGCTTTGTACGGAAGACGCAGGACTTGACCTGGATATCGATGACAAACTTGACAAGACACTGCAGATGGACATCCCGCTAAACGACAAAGAGCCAACCGGTGACAACAAAGACGATGATACGATAAAGATTAAGAATTCCTAATGATTCGGTAGATAATACGCATAGAGGAGGTATATTTTGTGTTATGAGAGAATCGCTTTTGAGGGCCTTGCAGTACAGGCATGCGTGTAAGGTGTTTGATCAGTCAAGGGAGGTATCGGAAGAGGACCTGAGGTTTATCCTTGAGGCGGGTCGGCTTTCTCCATCTTCCTTTGGGTTGGAACAGTGGAGATTTATAATTGCAAGGTCGAGTGTGCTAAAGCAGCAACTGATGGCCGGTTGTTTCAACCAACAGCAGTTGACAACATGCAGCGTGGTGGTCTCAATCGTCGCAAAGGTGCAAGAGTTGACACCCGGCAGTGATTATGTCAATAAGATGTTTAAGCGTAGGAATTATCCCCCCGATATCTACCAGTGGATAGTGCAGTTTTACGAATCCTACTACAGGCAAACAGACGTGTTGTCCTGGAGCATTATGCAGTGTCACATAGCGGCTGCCAATATGATGACGGCCGCCGCGTTTATCGGCATAGACTCCTGCCCCATTGGCGGCTTTGAGCCCCGTAAGGTCGGGGATGTACTGCAAATTGATCCCGCCAAAGAGGACATAGCCTTAGTCATACCGTTGGGGTACAGAAAAGACCCTCAGCCTCCTATATACAGGCTGCCCTTTGACGAGATCGTCCAGTACATAGGATAAAGGGTATGACACAGGTATCTTCTTTATACTTCATGGTGGCTATAGTTCTACACGTCCTGGATTCCTGCTTGCGCAGGAATGACAACACCTGTTACCGTCATTGCCGCAAAAGCGGGAATCTATCTTCTGAGGTTATGAGAGGAAAATTACCATGTTTTTTTGAGAGGATACTGACACATGGACAAAAATGTATTATTATTATAAAAAACGAAGGAGTGGTTTTATGGCCGATGATAAATTAAAGACTGCCGAAACAAAAGCTAAAAAGAGGGGGTTTAAGTTTGGAGGAGGAAGCATATCAACAAAGGATATAGTGGTCTTTACGAGGCAGTTTTCAACCATGATAGACGCGGGTTTGCCCCTTGTCCAGGCCCTCGATATACTGGCAGCACAGACCGAAAGCGACAAGCTGAAGGACGTTATCAGATCGATGAAGATAGACGTAGAGGGCGGTTCTACGTTTGCGGAGGCCATCGGCAAACACCCACGGGTCTTTGATGACCTCTATGGGGGTATGGTGCAGGCCGGTGAGGCCGGAGGTATCCTGGACACTGTACTGCAAAGGCTTGCAGACTATATGGAAAAATCTATGCGGCTAAAGAAAAAGGTCAAAGGGGCTATGACCTATCCTGCCGTTGTTATATCCATAGCGGCCATTTGTATCGGTGTAATCATGGTCTTCGTTGTCCCCGTCTTTGCCAAGATGTTTGCCCAGCTCGGCGGAACGCTCCCGGGGCCTACGCGTTTGATCATAGCAATGAGTAACTTTATCGCGGGCTGGGGCGGGGCTATGATCGTGGTGTTTACCACGGCAGCCGTCTATGCAATAAAACAGATACGGCGCACGGACAATGGACGCCTCGCCATAGATAAAATACTATTAAAGCTCCCCGTATTTGGCCCCCTGATAAAAAAGGTCGCCGTGGCCAAGTTTACCAGGACCCTGGGAACCCTTATCTCAAGCGGTGTGCCAATCATAGAGGCACTGGAAAATACCGCAAAAACGGCAGGAAACAAGGTCATAGAAAGGTCCATTGTCTCCATAAAAAGCGCCGTCATAGAAGGACAACCCCTGGCCGAACCCCTGAAACTCATACCCGTCTTCCCCCCAATGGTCACCAGCATGGTTGGTATCGGTGAGGCCACCGGCGCCCTGGACAATATGCTCAGTAAGGTGGCAGACTTTTACGATGAAGAGGTTGACAACGCCGTGGCTAACCTCACCGCTGCCATGGAACCTATGATGATAGTCTTCCTTGGTGGTACTGTGGGCTTTACCGTCGTTGCAATGTACCTGCCAATATTCAAGATGATTACGCTTATTAAGTAGTAGCATATTGCATCAACAGCAAACAAAGAAGATAAGGGCCCTGATAGGCTCACGGGTGTTTATTGCCTATCTCCTGGTAGCGTCGTTCTATATCTATAACAAGAACTTCCTGATAGTAGAGAAGTCCCAGTTCTTATCCTGGTTTGCCGCCTTTATTTTCATGTTGACCATAGTATATCTGTTACTGCTTAGGAAGCTTACCCGGGGCTACTTTGTCTTTGCCTACGTACAGATACTCATAGATATTGCACTAATCATGCTCTTTATCTTAATAACCGGAGGCATAGAGAGTTGGTTTTCCTTTATGCTCCTGGTAAACGTTATAGGAGCCGGAATAACGCTTGGCAGACGTCCGGTGCTCTCCATAGCGGCCATCAGCGCCCTGACCTATGGCTCAGTGATCGTCATGCAGTTCTATGGGATTATCGGCATACACTTCAGCAAGGTCTTAAACGCAAAGGACTTCTTCTACAATATCTTTGCCAATATCATGGCAATGTTTCTGGTGGCCTTTTTGGGCAGACACCTGTTGCTAAACCTTGAAAAGACCTCTAATACACTGGAAAAACGCGAAAGCGACTTTCGCGACCTCTATGCCTTTCACCTGGAGGTCATCGAAAACATCCCCGGCGGACTCTCCTATGCCGACACCGACGGCAATATCATGCTCTTTAACCGTCCGGCTGAACAGATCACAGGGCTTAAGAAGGCACGAGCCGTAGAGAAGACCATCTGGGACGTCTTTGGATTCATCCCCTCCCCTGTCCAGACTGGACGCCTGCGGGGGGTTATCACCGTCGGGGGGGATGAGAAGATCATCGAACTAAAAATCTCCAAACACAGAAACGACATCGCCGAGGTCATGGGCTATGTGCTCACCTTTGAGGACCACACAAAGCTTGCTGAAATGGAACGAGAGATGAAAGAAAAGGAAAAACTTGCCGCCATCGGTGAAATGGCCGCCAATATAGCACACGAAATCAGAAACCCACTCTCTTCCATCCGCTCCTCAATTGAGATGCTCAAAGAGGCCACCCTCGATGAAACCAAGCGTAAGAGGATTATGGACATAGCAATACTTGAAATGGACAGAATGAACAGGATCATCACCGACTTTCTGACGTATTCCAACCCCCGCCCCCCGGAGTTTAAAACCATACCCTTAAGCAGAATACTGGGTGAAACCATCGAAATGCTGCGTGCACTTGTCTCAACCAACAATAACGTGGTCATTAAAACCTCTGTCGCCAATGAGGTCTATATCGAGGCCGATGACAATAAGCTGAGGCAGGTGTTTTGGAATCTGGGCCTTAATGCCATACAGGCATGTTCGGATACGGGTGAGGTGCAAGTGGAAGTGAAACAATTGTCGGAATTTGTTACAATAAGGTTTAAGGATAATGGTGTCGGTATAGAGCCTGATATAATAAAAAAGATTTTTTACCCTTTTTTTACTACCAAGCGTGGTGGTGGCGGGTTGGGTCTTGCCATGGTGTACCGGATCGTACATGAACACTCCGGCAGGGTAAACGTAGTGAGCACTGTTGGCAAGGGCAGTGTATTTGAGGTATTTCTACCATATGACAGACATAAACAGTAAAGGCAAGATACTGGTCGTTGAGGACGAAAGGAGCATGAACGACATCCTAAAGATGCTCCTGGAGGGGGAGGGCTACGATGTCTCCTCCGCCTATGATGGCAGCGAAGGGGTAGAGGTCATAAAAAAGGACATCTTTGACATAGTCATCACGGATATCAGGATGCCCAAAAGCGATGGCTTTACGGTATTACGCTCCGTCAAGGAGACCTCTCCGGAGACTATAGTGCTGATGATAACGGCCTTTGGCACCACGGAGGATGCCATAGAGGCCATGAAGCTCGGTGCCTACGACTACATCAACAAGCCCTTCAAGATCGACGAAATCCGCCTGATCGTCAAAAACGCCCTCGAAAAACGTCTGCTAAAACGAGAGGTGAAAAATCTCAGACAGCAGATACTCTCCACCTACAGACTGGAAAACATCATCGGCAAGAGCAAGCCCATGCTGGAGCTCCTGATGAGCCTGCCAAAGGTAGCCGACAGCAACTCCAACGTACTCATAATGGGAGAGAGCGGCTGCGGCAAGGAACTCATAGCGCGTGCGGTGCATAACCTCAGTAAGCGTACCGGCAAGGACTTTGTGGCCATCAACTGTGCGGCCCTCCCCGAGGGGCTATTGGAGAGCGAGTTGTTTGGTTACATGAAGGGGGCTTTTACGGGGGCCTCCTCCAACAAGGAGGGGCTCTTTGAGGTCGCCAACAACGGTACCATATTCCTTGATGAAATAGGTGATATGCCAATGTCTCTGCAGGCCAAACTGCTCAGGGTCCTGGAGGATGGCTCTTTCAGGAGGATTGGCGGCACAAAGGATGTCACGGTCGATGTCAGGGTCATATCGGCTACAAACAAGTTCCTGCAAGACGAGGCAACAACCGGAAGATTCAGACCGGACCTCTACTACAGACTAAACGTCATCCCCGTGCTGATCCCCCCTCTGAGGGAACGAAGGGAAGACATACCGGTGCTTGTAGAGCACTTCCTTGAAAAGCATGGGGGCAAAGACAAAAGGTTCTCTCAGGATGCCATGGACATTATGATAAATTACCCCTGGCGCGGCAATGTAAGGGAGCTGGAGAACTCCGTAGAAAGACTCCTGACCTTTATCGACAGCCCAACTATAAGCGTAAACGACCTCCCTGCCGAAATCAAACACTACATCGTGCACAAGGTGATGGCGTTGTCAACCTCAGAGATAAACATAAACCCTGAAGGTGTAAACCTCGACAGCATCCTCGAAGATATGGAGATGGCTTATCTGAAAAAATCACTTGAGATCACAGGGGGTATTAAAACGGATGCCGCCAGACTGCTTAACATATCCTTTAGGCAGTTCAGACACAGGTTAAAAAAGTATGGAATCGATTAAACAGCCGGACGAACAATACGAGCTGCTTTGGGCGTTGATGGAGAATATCCCTGATTCTATTTACTTCAAGGATACCGAAGGCAGATTTGTAATGGTCAACCGGGCAAAGGCCGGACACTCCGGCACCATACCACAACAGATGCTCGGAAAGACCGATTATGATTATCTCCCGGGTGAGCAGGCCGACCACAGCAGAAAGATTGAAGAGGAGGTAATACGCACCGGGCAGCCAAGGATAGGCGTGGTTGAGAAGTTTGTCCGTAAAGACGGCAAACGGGTCTGTATCTCTGCCACAAAGATACCGTGGTACGATAAGACCGGTAACATTATTGGCATCATAGGCATCTCGCGAGACATCACGGAGCTTGAACAGACCAGGGAGGAGATGGCCGGCGTTAATCTCGAACTTGAAGGAAGGGTTGCCAGACGCACCGCAGAACTTACAAACGCCAATGAGAGATTAAAGACGGAGATAGCCGAAAGAAGCCAGGCAGAGGAGAAACTAAGAGACAACTATCACATACAGACGGTTATAAACTCGATACTCATGGTCTCTCTGAGCACGCTGTCTTTTAAGGAGCAACTGCAACGTGTCCTTGAACTTATACTGTCGATCCCGTGGCTCAGGATTCAGTCAAAGGGGTGTATATTTCTCGTAGACGATGCCCGGACATCCCTGAAGATGGCGGTGAGCTATGGTCTGGATGCCAGACTCCTGCAGATGTGCAACAACATCCCGTATGGTACGTGTCTGTGTGGTCGTGCTGCCCGGGACAAACAGCTTGTCTTTGTTGATCACATTGATTGCAGGCATGACATTCATTATGACGGCATGCTTGAGCACGGTCATTACTGTGTCCCTGTGTTGTCAGGGCGGCAGCTCCTGGGGGTCATTAACCTGTATGTGGATAAGGGGCATCGTCGGGATAACGTCGAGGAAAATTTTCTCTCCGCCGTGGGCAGTGCCACTGCAAGTATCATCGAAAAGCACGGGAACGAACAGGAAAAACAGAGGCTAAATGACCGCCTCATGCAGTCTGAGAAGCTATCGGCCCTGGGTAGGCTTTCGGCCAACGTTGCCCACGAAATACGAAACCCTTTGATGGTCATTGGGGGGTATGCCCGACGGTTGAACAAGCTGATGCAGCAGGGCAGTTGGGAGAAGCAGTCCGCCGAGGTTATATATACCGAGGTCACCAGGTTGGAGATGATCCTGAAAAACGCACTGTCATACGCAAAAAACACGCAGTTGAATCTCCAGTATTATAACGTAAACCATGTTGTGGAGGAGTCCCTGAAGAACTACGCAGACATCTGTAGTGAGAAAAACATCCTTGTGAAAAAAACAGCCAATGTCGTGCCGGATGTGCCCATAGACAAGAACCAAATACGACAGGTCATGGACAACCTCATCTCTAATGCGATAGATGCCATGCCCGATGGCGGGGTCCTGGGGGTTTGTACGGACTCCGTACTTATAGACCAAAGGCAGCACGTGGTCGTCAGAGTGACAGACACGGGGACAGGGATCGACCCGGATAAGATTGACCACATCTTTGAACCCTTCTTTTCAACCAAGGAGATCGGCAGGGGGACCGGACTTGGCTTACCTCTTAGCAAAAAGATCGTTCAAGACCACGGCGGCGATATCACCGTAGACAACCAACCCGGACAACAAGGCTGCATTTTCTGCGTTAACCTGCCAATGGAGCAAGAGATGCGCTACTGCCCCGTTACCCCTTAGGTTGTGAGTCTGTCTTTTCTTGTATTGCACGCAATCGAAACGTGCTATAGTTGCCTTAAATTACACGACCTGAGTTAAATTGTATCCTCTTTATATCTCATGGTAACTATACTTTCAGGCAAGAAAGAGGAGGGC
>JADGAE010000041.1:6889-10890 GCA_015232165.1 Nitrospirota bacterium | reverse complement strand
CTTTATATTTCATGGTGACTATACTTTAGGGCAAGAAAGAAAGGGGCGGCTCCGTCCCCCTTCAGACCCCCCCGCAAGGGGACCAGTCCCCTTGACCCCATTTTACTATCTTTTTAAGAGTATACGCCTTCTCAAACATAAATCCTGATAATCACTTAATCCGTTAAATCATGGTTAAGACATATTTAATAGCAGAGATTGAAATATGACATTGTCAAGCTAAACTATAGTCGTTTTTTTACCATATCACATATATAATGATTTTAGAATGTGAAGTAAACTTTTCAAAAGTAAATTTCTCTTGACAGCCTCTGAATGGGTCAGTTAGTATAAAAAATACCATATATCCCTTGCATTTTAAATCTCTGATAGAGGTTTATATAAATCAATTAGTTATTAAAGGAGGACTTGTGTCAAAAGGTAAAGGTATATCTATTAATATTGGACTGAATAGTGTTGATGCGAATCATTATAATGGCTGGAACGGAGCACTAAAAGCCTGTGAAAATGATGCCAGATCCATGCACTCGATTGCCGAGGAATTAGGTTATACGTCTAATTTACTTTTAACAACAAATGCCATATCTGGAAATGTATTAAGAATGTTATCAATGGCAGCTACGAAACTAGTGGAAGGGGATATGCTTTTATTAACATACTCGGGTCATGGGGGACAAATGCCTGACTGGAATGGAGATGAATCTGATGGGAAAGATGAAACAATTTGTCTTTATGACCGGCAACTGGTTGATGATGAACTCTACCAAATGTGGAGCAGATTTCGGCAAGGTGTACGTATCTTTATTGTGTCTGATAGCTGTCATAGTGGTACTATAATCGACAACAATCCTCCAGGAAGCACTAGAGGTTCAAGTTCAGGTTTAGTTGATAAAACAATAAGCAAGACTGTCCCTGTGGATGTATGCAATGATATTTATGAAAAAAATAAGGCGTTTTACCGTAATTTACAAAACGCCAACCTTAAGACCCTTGATGTAATAAAAGCTTCAGTGATCCTCATCTCTGCTTGTCAGGATAATCAGGAATCGTTAGATGGACAAGCAAACGGATTATTCACGGAAAAATTGCTTAAAGTATGGGATGAAGGAAGATTCTCTGGAAATTATTATGATTTCTGCAGTGGAATTAAAAAACTTACACCGGCGACACAAATTCCCAATATGTATGCTATTGGCAAATCGTCTTATGTGTTTAAGCATATGAGACCTTTTGTGATCTTTTAGGGGGTAAGGGTAAGACTCTTTCTACGTTTTAAGGCCATGTATTCCAGCAAAAACTGGAATTCAAACGTCATACCAAAGATATCGCTTGTAAACTGTATTGGTAAGTGATATTTTGTATCTTCTTAAAAAAGCATGGTAAAATGGGGCCAAGGGGTCAGCGCCCCCCGGCATAAAAGGGGGCCGGCCCCTTCTATGCCTATACTAACTATTAACGCAACTTGGTATCAATACCCTGGCATAGTTTTTGAGTTCGGTTTTTGGAACATAATATCCTCCTTTTTTTACAACAATGTGAAGTTTTATTCACCCAAAAAAAATCTCCTGTAACCTTTTCCTTGCTGCAGCCGACTACTAAATCAAGAAGGCAGACATGGGCCGGCAATGGCTGCCTCAAAAAAAACAATCAGGAGGACACACAAATGTTAGTAAGAAGGACAGTCAAGACGATATTGTTAGCGATGGTATTAACGGTGGCCGTCAGTACGGCGGTTATGGCGGAGGCAGGCGGAGGGTTTAAGGGCTCCGGTGGCGGGGATGCACAACACATCATACTCAAGGCGCTGGTTGGACTCAACCTGACGGATGTCCAGAAGACAGCAATTGCCAACATCCTCAAGGGTTACAAGGACACACTGCAAAAGGACATTAAGGATGTGGTTGATGCCAAGACGCAACTGTTTGAGGCCATCCACGACAACTCCTATGACGAGGCCAAGGTACGGGCACTGTCAAAAGTCCTGGCAAGCAAGGAAGAGGAACTGGCCGTATTGCGGGCAAGGATAGTCGGCGAAATTAAAGCTGTACTGACGACCGAACAAAAGGCTATACTTGATCAGGCCAGGGAAGACTTTGCAGCCATGATTAAGGCAAGGATTGAACGCATCGTGAACCTAATCAACACATGGATCGGTAAACACAGCTAATACAAACGCGGGGGCTCCCGACATGGGGTTAAATGTCCGGGTGCCCCCGTAAATAAAAAAACGTATCTTCTTTATATTTCATGGTAAAAGAAAAAAGGAGGGCGGCTCCGCCCCCTCCTCAGACCTCCCCTGCAAGGGGGCCAGCCCCCTTGACCCCATTTTACCATGCTTTTTTAAGAGAATACAAAAAAACAATCTAATAGTTCAGGTATATATGGAAAGATTACACTGTGAACAAGATATAATGGGGTCAAGGGGACTTCTTTGTGCCTGGGGCGGCTCGCCCCTCCCCTTGCTGGGGGTTCTGAAGGGGCCAGGTGCGACCTGGAGCGACAAGAAGCGGCTCCGCCCCTTTCTCTCTTTTCTTAGGGGGTGAACTATTACAAAGCAATGAATAGCGAAGATAATGATAATATATGCCAAAGCGACGAAGACGTTATAGCCGCCATCCTTGGTGGTGCAACAGATGACTTTGAGATTATACTAAGGCGTTACGAAAGATATGTATTTGCCATTGTGATTAAACATGTACCATATGAGACGTGCCAGGAGGTGGCACACGAGGCATTTATTAAGATATACTATAGCTTGGGATCGTTTAAGGGCAAGACGCCGTTTAAGCACTTTGTGGCAACAATAGCGGTGCGCACCTGCTACGACTACTGGCGCGAGCACTACCGGTCAATGGAGGCCCCCATGAGCAGTCTCACGCAGGAGCACAACAAGTGGTGTGACTCGATCATAGCGGAGGAGTCCCTTGAGGGTTTTAAACGCCAACAGGACACCAAGGAGGCACGGGAGGTGCTACAGTGGGCACTGAGCGCCATGAGTGCTGAAGAGAGGATGGTGCTGACCCTCACCCACCTCGAAGGACTCTCCGTCAAGGAGACCGCGCAACTATTGGGTTGGAGCGCCATCAACGTCAAGGTCAGGGCTTACAGGGCACGGACAAAGCTGAAAAAACAGATACTAAAGTTAATAGACGTTAAGTGATAAGGATTGGTGACAAGAGATGACAAAAAATGACGACGATAAGATAAAAAAGATAGAACAGGCCCTCATAGATTCCTTCAGGGTTGAGCGAGAGGTATCGATCAATCCTCAGTGGTGCAGCAACGTCATGCAGGATGTCAGGGGGCTTGAGGTTGACAGGGGTGTGCCATCGGATGTTGTCTGGCGTTTTGTGACGGTCTCCTGCTGCATTGCGGTGGTGTCGGTTCTTGTTGCGGCAGGCGTTGGTATCAACCCCCAAGACAGCCTGGCAGGTCTCTTGATAAGTGACCCGCTAGGCACCATGCAGCCATTTCTGTGGTGAGTTAAGGAGGATGACTATGAAAAGGTGGCAATTAACAGCGGCATTTGTCGTGGTGTTTATCTCCGGTGTACTGACAGGGTCGGTGTTCACCGGGCTGTACGTCAAACATAGCATGATAAAGGTAATCCACGGAGGTCCCCCGGCAGTCAAACAGGTCATCGTCAAGCGCCTGGATGAAAAACTAAACCTCACACCGCAGCAGAGGGTCGAGATCGAAAGGATTATCGGTCAGACTCAGGCCGAAATACTAAAGCTGCGTCAAAAAAATCAGCCTGAAATAGAACGCATCATAGAATCAGGCATGGTCAACATGAAAACAACCCTCACCCCTGAACAACAAAAAACACTGGAGGATATGTACAAAAACGTAAAAAATAAGTGGCACATAAAAGAATAAGGGTACGCAGGCCAATCGCATTTGACCGAAAAAAAAGAAAGGGGCGTTTTGTGGCCGGGGTGCCCCACCCCCCTCCGCTGTCACAGCGACGTTACCGCGCCCCCTTCAGAACCCCCTGCAAG
>JADGAE010000041.1:0-6872 GCA_015232165.1 Nitrospirota bacterium | reverse complement strand
TTGTCGCAGCGGGTCGCACCCGCCCCGGGCACGAAGAAGTCCCCTTGACCCCATGATTCTCAATCCTAATTTTATAAATATATTTATGTCCATTTACTTAACTGTATTTTTTACCATATGGTATAATATAAACCAAATAGACATATGGGAGGACACGGTATGAAAAAAGCCGAAAGAGTTCAATATATGCAGTCTTTGACGGTACCCGTATCAACAGATGGGATAATCGAGGCTGTCAAAAAAATGAAAAAGAGCGATAGGTAGGCATTTATCGAAGACTTGCTCGCGTCAACTTCTCCCCAATATCTCCAAAGCATTAAAGAGGCAAGGGCGGAGTATAAAGCAGGTAAGACAAAATCGCATGAAGAAGTATTTGATAAATGAGTTATGCCCTTGTCTATACATCCAGGGCACAACGTGATATAAAGAAATTAGAAGCAAATATAAAGAAAGCTATTGAAAAGGCTATGTTAAGACTTAAAAAACGATCCTTTTCTTCATTCGGTAAAGTTAACCGATTCAAAGATTGGCAATTACAGACTTCGTGTAGACAACTATAGGGTAATATTTGACATTGAAGGGTGGGATATAGTGATTCTCAGGGTTGGGCATAGGCAGGATATTTACAGGAACATATAGGGGCATCAATTACATCTCCCCACTGCTAAAGATACTTTTTTCTAAAACATACCGGTATAAGTTACAATATGTAAGTGATCTGTAAGTTGGGGTATGTTACAATAGGCGGATGAGAATATCTATGTTTGACATATTAAATTTTAGTTTGGACGATATGATGACGTGCGGTCACCTGATACGCCAATCCACGGCGGGGTGCGAGTGTATGGAGGAGGCCGCCAACGAAATACTGAAGGTTATCTACAACAAGTTCACAGACTCCGATACGGGGGAGGGCAATTTTGCCCTCGTTAGGTTTTTTAAGACACACCGTTTCGGCAACCTCCCTAATGAGCTAAAACAGACAATCCTGGAGCGGTTTGACCAAGACCCCCAGGATGATACAAACTGCCTCACCCTACTTTCCACCTATGGCATAGAGGAGGCCTGGAACAGACGGCAGAACTCTGAGGGGCATCAGGTCATCCCGTTGTACAACGTGTCGTTTGTCAATTCGCTCCCGATGATAGCCGCCATGCTTTCTCAGCTTGGCGTAGATATCCATGACGTAGTTGCCAATGACACACAGAGGCAGTTCATAAACTCGGACAAGACCTATGGAGTCTTCTACATATACGATGCAACGGACAATCCCCTGGTGCCGGCCCAGGAGGGGTTTGTCATCCCCTATGGCGTTAAGTCGGTCCTGGGCTTTGGCGGAGAGCTCCCAAACGGAGAGATATTTGCCGTTATGATGTTTTGCAGGGTCTACTTATCGAACGATATTGCCGCCATGTTCAAGACCCTTGCCCTGAGCGTACAGTACGCCATCGCGCCGTTTAAGAACCACGTGTTTTGTGACCATGACAGCCCCTCCGATACGTCAAACAACGGCTCGCTGCAATCCAGGATCGGCATCCTTAACAACCTCCTGCGTGTCACGGAGGAGATGGCGCTGCTGACAACAACCAGGCTCAATGACATGGTCAGCCAACAAACAGTGGAACTGAAGGAGAGTTATCGCACCCAGGGGGTGGTCAATTCAATCCTGTCGTTGTCGCTGTCGCCAATGTCTTTAGATTCGCTGTTGCAGGAAATCCTGGAGCTGCTGATGTCGGTGTCGTGGTTTGCCCTGGAGCCTGTTGGCAGCATATCCATTGTTGAGGACGAAAAGGACGTCCTGGTCTTAAAGGCTTATGTCAACTTCAACGAACAATTGTTAACTAAGTGTGGGAGAATCCCGTTTAACAGATGCCTATGCGGTATTGCCGCATCCACAAGACAGATTGTCTTTTCCAATTGCATAGACGAAAGGCACGAGACAAGTTACAACGGCATGTTGGAGCATGGTCATTACTGTGTGCCGATAATATCGGCTGACGGCAGCGCACTGGGTGTTGTCAACCTATACGTCAGACACGGGCACAAGAGGAGTCTGCGTGAGGATGAGTTTCTGTCCGCCATTGCCAAGACGATTGCCGGAATCATCGAGCGCAAACGCATGGAAGACATGCTCAGGTTGTCAAACGAGCAGCTTGAAGAGAAGGTGATGGCACGCAATATCGACCTGGTAATGGCCAATTCAAGACTCGAGGTAGAGGTAAAAGACCATAAAAACGCCAGAAAGAAACTAAAACACAACTATCAAATCCAACAGACAATAAACTCCATCCTGGAGATATCCCTGCGCGCCAGTTCCCTTGATGACATTCTGAGGGAGATACTCACGGTTGTTGTCTCAATCCCGTGGATATCGCTGGAGTCCAGGGCCTGCATATTCCTCGTTGACGATAACAAGAAGGTCTTAAGGATGTACTCTTCCTACAATTTTGACGATGAGCACCTGAGAATCTGTAAGGAGATTTCCTTTGGGCAATGCCTGTGCGGGAGGGCTGCATCACAAAAGGAGATCGTCTTTTCCGGCGGATTACACACCGAACCCCATCATGATATCTCCTACAGCAGTATACAGGATCACGGTCACTACTGCATCCCCATAAAGTACCAGGAGGAGGTAATAGGTGTGTTTACGGTCTTTACAAAGGAAGGACACAAGAGAAAAAAGGACGATGAAACCATCCTGCTCGCCTTGACAAACACGCTGGCTGGGGTCATCATGCGTTACAGTACGGAGGATATCCTCAGAGAGCGGGAAGAACACCTCAGTTCGGTCATCAAGACATCCGTAAATGCGATAATCTCAATGGACACCGATGGTCGCATAGCATTCTGGAACGACGGGGCATCAAATATCTTTGGCTACGGTACCGATGAGGTGATCGGAAGAGACGTTGCATTGATTATACCGGAGCGTTTCAGAGAGGCTTACAGGGCGGGCCTTTTGTGCCAGTTTAGCAGCGGGCCGCCCCCCTTTGCCACAGGAGAGACCTGTGAGCTTATAGGGTTAAACAAGGCCGGTGTGGAGTTTCCAATGGAGCTGTCACTGACCAGGTGGAGTGCGCGCACGGGGACGTTTTTCACGGTGATTGCCAGGGATATCACCAGGCGCAAGAATGCCATAGCCGAGCTTGAACAAAGCCTCGTCAAGCTGCGCGGCATAACCGGTGCGGTGATGGAGGCGATGTCCGTGGCCGTTGAGGTGCGCGACCCATACACGGCCGGTCATCAGCGCAGGGTGGCCGACCTGGCACGTCGTATTGCCCATGAAATGGGGCTGTCCAACGACCAGACAGAGGGTCTGAGGGTGGCCGCTGAGATACACGACCTGGGGAAGATATCCGTCCCCGCGGAGATACTCAGCAAGGCAGGCAAGCTCAAGAGTCAGGAGTTTGAGATCATCAAGGACCACTCGGAGATCGGTTACAATATCCTAAAGGGTATCGACTTTCCATATCCCGTGGCGAACATCGTCCTGCAGCACCACGAGAGGCTCAACGGCAGTGGATATCCACGCGGCCTGCGTGGGGAAGATATCCTGATAGAGGCAAGGATCATCTGTGTGGCCGACGTCGTTGAGGCCATGGCCAATCACAGGCCATACAGACCGGCGCTTGGACTGGAAAAGGCGTTTGCCGAGATCACCGCAAATAGCAGCATCCTCTACGACTCTGACGTGGTACGGGCCTGCATAACTGTCTTCTCCAAGGGCTTTGCATTTAAACACTGACACCGGCGCCGTGCTCATATAGGCATCCTCCTGCCATCTTTGTTTATTTTTACCCTTTTCAACCTTTTTTTGATTACACTTAAGAGGTGCATCAAAAAGTAGTGGGTATGTGTTGTCTCACACGCAAGTGATATGCTAATATATTTAGGATGTGAATACGGAGATGAAAGAGGCTTGTTTATATAAAAAGCTGGATGACGGCAAGGTGGGGTGTTTATTATGTGCCCACAGGTGTGTTATTGCCGATGGGAGGCGGGGTTTGTGCGGGGTCAGGGAAAATCGTCAGGCAACGCTCTACAGCCTTGTCTACGGCAAGCTCGCCACCGCACACATAGACCCCATAGAGAAGAAACCACTCTATCACTTTCATCCGACATCCACGACCCTTTCCATTGCCACGGTGGGATGCAACTTCCGGTGTCTGCACTGCCAAAACTCCGACCTCTCCCAGTATCCAAAGAGCTTCAAGGAAGACTTCACGATCATCGTAACCGGCAAGTACTCCTCCCCCGCAGAGGTGGTTGAGGCGGCGCTCAAGAACGGTTGTCGCAGCATATCGTACACGTACTCGGAGCCGACGATATTTTTAGAGTTTGCCCTTGATTGCGCAAAGCTGGCCAGGGAAAACGGGGTCAAAAACGTTTTTGTAAGTAACGGCTTTATGACACCCGAGAGTGCGCAGGAACTCATTCCGTATCTTGATGCCAACAACATCGACCTCAAAGGCGACGACGAGTTTTACAGGAAGGTCTGCGGCGGTAGGGTTGAACCCGTCAAGGACACCATCAGACAGATGGCAGATGGCGGCGTATGGGTTGAGGTTACAACGCTGGTAATCCCAGGCCACAACGACTCTGAGCCGGCGCTGAGGTCGATAGCGGAGTTCATCAGTTCGGTGAGTCCGTCAATCCCCTGGCACGTGACAAGGTTTCACCCCACCTACAAGATGATGGACAGACCGTGGACATCCATTGAGACTCTGGCAACGGCAAGACAGATTGGCCTGGAGGCCGGTTTAAAGTACGTCTACCAGGGAAATATCTACAGTGAACAAGGAGAAGACACCTGGTGTCCTTCCTGCAAGACGCCCTTGATCAAGAGGCAGGGTTTTTCCGTGAGCGCGAATATCATAGACAAGGACGAAGGAGGTAATGGCCTCTGTCCGGTGTGTTCCACCAGGATAGACGGACTCTGGTAGAGAGGTTGCCCGGGGTGCCCCACCCCCTCCGCTGTCACAGCGACGTTACCGCTGTCAGTAAAGAGCGGTAAGCTATTGAAAGAGTTCAATAGTCTGACGGTTTCTGACAACTCTACCAACCAATCTATCCCCGTAGAGGTTCTTAGGGAGGGCTTGACGGCCTTGGCAATCCCCGCCACGCAATGGCTTATTGAGGCATTCACCCTCTACCTCAACGAGTTAAAGAAGTGGACACGCATACACAACCTCACCGCCATCACCGAGGATGCGGATATTGTCAGGAGGCACTTTCTTGACTCACTCTTGTACCTGATGTGCCTTCCAGCGGGTGCTCGCAGCGTGATAGACATAGGCAGCGGTGCTGGTTTCCCGGGCATTCCAATGAAACTCGTCAGACCGGAGTTGTCTCTGTGCCTGTTGGAACCAACGGGTAAGAAGACAGCGTTCCTCAGACATATGGTTGCAGCGCTGTCGCTGACTGGTGTCACCGTGGTGCAGGGCAGGGTCGAAGATGCCCCCGGTTCCTTGCAGGGTGTTATGAAGGGGCATACATACGATGTGGCGGTAGTGAGGTCGCTTTTTTCGGTTGACGCCTTTTTGACAAAGGCGGTGAAGCTCGTAAAACCTGGCGGCGTTATGGTCCTCAGCAAGGGAAAGGATTACGAAAAGGAGCTTGTCGGACTCAACACCAATGCCCTGCACATTGAACGACTCACCATACCCACCACCGATATACAACGATTTATAATCACGGCAACAGCGCCACTGATTACACCGTGAATTTATTTCGGCTGAAAGAGCAAAAGGCATGCCTAAATCTTTCTCTTGTAAATCAATCCTGTAAATCCTTCCATCCGTTTATAGCGCGTTTCGATTGGGTACAATACAAGAAAAGAAAGGGGCGGCTCCGCCCCCCTTCAACCCCCCGCAAGGGGACCAGTCCCCTTGACCCCATTAAAGTGCCATGAATTTTGTAGTTAATCCAATCTAAATTTGCTATAATCCTGGTTCAGACAATCCCTTAAGGTCGAGTATTGACAACGCACCAATGATTGCCCTGGATTGCCCTGAACCACCGGGTGCAATTAACGGTAATATTAAGGTATAATATATTAAGGAATGCGACGGACACTAGACAGACATGACATACAAAGGAGGAAAGCGTTATGTACCTGTATCTTATACAACACGCCGAGGCAAAAAGCGAGGCGGATGACCCTCAAAGACCACTTAATGATGCCGGAGTAGCATCTATCAAAAAGACGGCATCCTTTCTCCTTAGAGGCAACGTCAAGATTGACAAGATATACCACTCGAGCAAGCTGCGGGCCGTGCAAACAGCCAATACCCTGGAAGATGTCCTCAACACCCCCGGTGGAACTGCAAAGATAGACGGCCTGTTGCCACTGGATAACCCTGCCATATGGGCTGATCGACTAGTAGAGATGAGCGGCTCAGTGGCTGTAGTTGGACACCTTCCGCACTTAGGCAAACTGGCCTCGACACTCCTGTGTGACACTGCCGAAACAGCCCTGATTACCTTTAGAATGGCCGGTGTCCTCTGTCTCAAGCGAAATGAACAAGGCCTCTGGTTGATACAATGGATGGTAATACCTGAGATATGCTAGAACGCTCAATCTACAGGTAACTCACAAAATCTATCCAAACGGGCAGAGCGGCCACGGCACCGGCCTCTTTATAGCCAACGGGTTTGTGCGAACCTGGTGCTGACGATAGCGCAAAAGCGCCGTGATTATTAGCATGTATTTGTAAGCGTTTATGTTTTTCCACATCTGAGGCAAATAATATCCTGTGCAAAACCGTGTGATAATTATCACGTTTTTTATTGACATTTTATCTACGTGTATGCTGTAATAAATAACGGAGCATAAATGTTTAGCACATTAGGGTTAAGAATAATGGGGTCAA